>CAJLFL010000013.1 GCA_905205855.1 uncultured Eubacteriales bacterium
GGAGGAAGCTGTATTTCTCTTTCTACATTTCTGATTGAAACCGAAACATCATTCATACAGCGTATAGTCATTTGTTCTATAAGGCTTAGAACATCAAAGTCACGCAAGCCGGAGGCGGAACCCGTTTTATTTTGCCTTGTAATAATATCCATATATATCACATCCGCTTTATTATAAAACTATCGGCAAACCCGAGGTTTCCCATCCGGTTTGCCGATAAATTGATTTGCAAATTTTAATGCTCGTGGCCGCAGCCGCAATCACAGTCACAGTCACCGAGATCCAATTCTATAACCTCGCCGCAGTCGGGACACTTAAATACGCCGTCTGCTATATCGTCAAGGTCATCACCTGTCAAATCAATCTCTGCACCGCAGTTCTCGCATACCAGGGTATACATATCGTCGTCTTCGTCATCATCATAACCGAAAGTTTCATCACCGATCATTTCGATGACATCATCCATCTCGTCAATTTTATCAGCTAAGAAGCCCTGCTCCTGGTCAAGCATTTCAAGCTCCCCGGATATATCGCTTACGAGATTTAAAAGTCCGTCAATAAGCTGACCTTCGGTAGTGGTTTTATCAAGTTTAAGACCGTCTGCCAAACCTTTAAGGTATGAGGCACGGTTAGAAATTTCTGACATAGTTTTACCTCTTTTCTGTATAATTTATACTCTTTCCATGTATTCACCGGTTCTGGTGTCTATACGGATGGTATCACCCTCGTTTACAAACATGGGAACGGTTATAACTGCACCGGATTCAACGGTTGCCGGTTTTGTAACGTTTGTAGCAGTATTACCTTTAACACCCGGTTCGGTTTCGGTAACCTTCATTTCAACAAATGTAGGCGGCTCTACCGCAAATACATTGCCCTTGTATGAAAGAATTTTTACGGTCATATTCTCCATAACAAATTTCAATGCATCGCCAAGCTGATCCTCTCCGAGAGGAATCTGCTCGTAAGTTTCCTGATCCATGAAATAATATAAACCGCCGTCTTCGTAAAGATATTCCATTTCCTTTCTTTCTATACGAGCCGGTTCAACCTTTTCGGTTGGGTTGAATGTACGCTCAACCACCGCTCCGGTCATAACGTTTTTCATTTTTGTTCTGACAAAGGCTGCGCCCTTGCCCGGTTTTACATGCTGAAACTCGACAACCTGATATACGTTGCCGTCATATTCAAAAGTAAGTCCGTTTCTGAAATCACCTGCGCTTATCATTGGTGAAACCTCCTTCAATAATAACAATACTCTATTATATTCTATACTATTACCGGCAAAAAAGCAAGGATTTTTTTAAAAAAACTAAATTTCAATCAGTTCCTTGCTCAGCTTCGTCATATTGACGTTTCCGTTTTCGGTCACATATACCATATCCTCAATACGTACTCCGCCGAAGCCGGGGATATATATACCCGGTTCGCATGTGACAATCATGCCGGGTTCAAGTATCGTTTCACTTTTTGGTGAAAGATTTGGCAGCTCGTGAATCATAAGTCCCACGCCGTGGCCCAGTGAATGTCCGAAAAACCTGCCGTAGCCGGCGTCGGCAATTATCTGTCTTGCTGCAGCATCTGCATCCCTGCAGATAACTCCGCTTTTTATTGCTTCAAGCCCCGCAAGCTGAGCCTTTAAAACCGTTGAATAGATTTTTCTCTGCTCATCATTTGCTTTTCCGACAACAATAGTTCTTGTCATATCTGAGCAATACCCCATATACCGACAGCCAAAATCCATTGTTACAAAATCGCCGTATTCGATTTTTTTTGAATCCGGAATACCGTGCGGCATACTTGTTTTTATACCGGATATTGCTATTGTTTCAAATGAGGTTCCTTCGGCGCCGAGTCTGCGCATTTGATATTCAAGCTCAGCGGCAAGATCCGTTTCGGTTATTCCGGGCTTTATAACAGGCAAAACCTTTAAAAAGGCGTCAACCCCGATTTGCTCTGCGCGTGCCGCGTATTCCAGTTCCTCTTGAGTTTTGACCATTCTCAGCTTATCTATATCGCCGGACGCAGGCTTAAACTCAATTCCCTGCCACTCTTTTTTATAAGCGTGATATTCCGCTGCGCTCATATAGACATCCTCGTATGCCAAAACGGAGATATTTGTCTGCCTTTCATGAATTTCATTGCACAGCTTTCCGGGACGATATTCGGTCACTTCATAACCGACAGCCTCATTCTTTGCAGCGACAGTGTATCTTGAATCGACAAATAAATATCTTTTATCTGCAGTAATAAGGGCAACTCCTTCGCCGCCGCGGAAGCCGGTAAAATATCTGAGGTTTTGCGGCGAGGTTATCAGAACTCCGTCTGCCTCCGTCAGCAGCTTGCTTAGTTTATCAGCGTTCATATATTTTCACCTTCTCTGAATAAATTTTCATCATTTCCGCCGCATCTGTTGTTTGAGTTCCGGCGGATTCGCAAATAATTCTGGGCGAGAGTCCGCGTTCTGCCAAAAGCTCCGCCAGAGGTTCAAAATCCGGTTCATACTCGGTTTCTGCCAGGGTATGGTGCTTTTTTTCGCCTGCATTGGTATATTCGATTCTGCTGAAATGAATATGAAAGCTGTGTGCCTGATACGGACTCAGCTTTTTTTCCATTAAATCAAGAATATCGGCATAATCGTCTTTTGTTTTCAAACTGCCGAGAGTCTGTGCATTTATATGTCCGAAATCCATTGCTGGCAAAAGCTGAGAACTTATATTGCACAGCTTTATTACTTCCGAAACATTCCCAAGCTGTTTTACCTTTCCCATTGTTTCCGGGCATATATAAATATCGTCAAGTCCTTCGGCTTTGGCTGCCTTAACAGCTTTTTCAAGCGTATCTGCGGCAAGTTCCAATGCCTCACGTCTTGTAATGCTTCCGCATGAGCCGGAGTGTACTACAATCCTGTCCGCACCCATGTTTTTTGCCGCTTTAAGCGTCTGAATTATATAAGCTATGCTGCGTTCTCTTTTCTCCTTTTCCGTGGAGGAAAGAGAAATATAATACGGTGCGTGGATTGATAGCTTTATATTGTTTTCGTGTGCGTTTTGCCCGAGTATTTTTGCGGCGTCCTCTGAAATTCTGACGCCGTGTCCGCATTGATATTCATAGCAGTCAAGCCCGTGTTCTCTTACCCATAAGGGCGCCTGAAGGGAGGATTTGTTGCCTGCGTCAAAAAAATCTTCTGAATTTCCGGCAGGGCCGAAAACAGCTTTGTTATTCTTCATATATTTATCCTTTCATAGCTGTCAGTCAAGCGGTATTATATATCGGACAGCCTTTTGCGGCAATCCTAAGTCTGTCCATGAGCCAACCTCGCATTGACCGCTTTTGTTATCTCCGGCGGCATAAGCTGTACCGTCTGCACATATACCTATGCTGTGCCTGAAACCGCTGTCTGCTGAAATTATCTGTTTCCATGCCGAAACATCAAGCTGATACCATTCGTTATCACCGAATCCGTATGCTCTGCCATCATTAAGTGCAATAACGCAAAAATCACCTGCGGATATAGCTGACGCATTTTCAAAGCCTTGCGCGTCGTACTGATTGCGTGAATTATCTCCCGTTATATGAACTTTGCCGCCGCTCTCCACACCTACGGTGAATCCTGCGCCTGCCGCAACAGAAACAATATTCCTCCAGTCACTGACATCACATGCGCCGAGCGAATTATCGCCTGCGGCAACAACTGTACCATCCTGTCTTAGTCCGACTGAGTGTTTTTCGCCGGCAGCTACGGCAATTATTCCGGACCAGGACTTTACATCACACTGACCGTTTTCGTTATCGCCTGCTGCGATGACGCGGCCGTTGCTCATAACGCCTATTGAATGATTTCCGCCTGCGGCAACAGCGGAAATGTTTTTCCATTCAGATATTGTGCACTGGGCGGCGGAATTGTCGCCTGACGCATAGACGGTGCCGTTGGATTTCAGACCGAGTGTGTGATTTTTGCCTGAAGCGACAGCAATGACGTCAGTCCATTCCGAAGTGCCGCATTGTCCGTATTCATTGCTGCCTGCCGAAAGTACATGACCGTCTTTCTTTAAAGCGACAGTGTGTTTCTCTCCCGCTGCCGCTATGCCGGAAAGCGCGGCATTCAGACGACGCAGATAAAGTGCGGCGTTTTCTGAACCGTTAAGAGCGTTCAGGTAGTGTGCGGCAGTAATATAGTTTTCGGTATGTATAGCTGTAAATGCTCTGTATAAAACGGCTTCCTGCCGTGTGTTTCCGGACAGCTTTTTGTCGAGCAGCTCATCAAGCAGCTGCTTTGCAGTCTGATAATCCCCATCCGTATATGCCTTTACGGCAGATGCAAGCGCAGCATTTTTTTGATTTATGCTGCCGTTTATGACAAAATAAGCCGTTAAAGCTGATGCACATAACACAGCTGCTATTATGACGGAGCAAATGGTACGCCGTTTTTTCAGACGCCTTTCCTTCGGGGTGTTTTTGTCCCAGGGGTTTATATTTACGGCAGGGGAAAGAGCTGTTTTGATTTCATCAGACGGAATTTCAGCTGTGTTTTGTATATCGTCCGCACATTGCCACACGCTTTTGTCGTCAAAAACCGCTTTTTGCACCATGACGGAAACGCTGTCTGTCCTGAGTGATGGTATTTCTATCGCTTTGTTATCGCCGAAGAATTTGTCGGCATTTGTGTCAAGCTTGTCATATTCGGCATATTTTGTGCCGAGCAGATTGCTGTCTGAATCATAATAGCTGATTTTCAGGCGGATAAAATCCAGACCTTTGCCACAGGTGTTTTTCAGCTTTAAAAAAAGTATAATTCCCATTGTATCGGCATTACTGTAGAGCTCAAATGCCACAGCCTCTGCAGGATATTCATTGCTTTGGGGATATTCAAATTTCTTTATAAGCGTTAATTTTGATTTATCCAAAGAATCACCGCCATTCAGTAATCATAATTATCTTTCAGTATAACGCCGAAGATACTAAAATGCAAGACTTATAAGAAAAATTTTATATTTTTAAGGATATTTTTCCCATACAAGCATAAATTATATACTACCTATATTATCGGGAGGGATAACCATGCCTGTATTAAAACGTACATTTTGTTTGTTATTTTCCGCAATGCTTTTTTGCGTCAGCGCTTTTGCCGAGCCGTCAACTCAGGTGGATACAGAGGTATCTGCACAGCTGGTAAAGGCAAAATCGGGGATATTGATGGAGGCGTCAACCGGAGAGGTTCTTTATGAATGGAATCCGGATGAAAGGCTTCAGATAGCAAGTGTGACAAAAACAATGACAATGCTTTTGATTATGGAGGCTATTGACAGCGGAAAAATTCATTTGGACGATATGGTTACAACAAGCGAAACAGCCGCGTCAATGGGAGGTTCTCAGGTCTTTCTTGAGGTTGGAGAACAGATGTCGGTCAATGATATGCTAAAGGCGATTGCGGTCGCGTCCGGTAATGATGCGGCTGTAGCAATGGCAGAGTTTATCGGCGGAACGCATGAGGCTTTTGTAGAGAAGATGAATAAAAGAGCAGCTGAGCTTGGGTGTGAAAACACTCATTTTATAAACTGCAACGGCTTGGATGAAACGGCGGAGCATTACAGTACGGCAAGAGATATAGCCGCTATATCAAAAGAGCTTTTAAAGCACGAGAAAATATTTGACTATACGACAATCTGGATGGACAGCCTGCGCGGCGGAAGCTTCGGACTTTCGAATACAAATAAGCTTATACGGTTTTATAAGGGTGCAAACGGCTTGAAAACGGGTTCTACAAGCACCGCAAAGTATTGTCTTTCAGCTACTGCCAAAAGAGATAACATGCAGCTTATAGCAGTCGTTCTTTGTGCGCCGTCTACGGCAGAAAGGTTCGGCAGTGCGACTGCACTTTTGGACTATGGCTTTGCAAATTATGCCGTTGCGGATGCGGATTCAATGGATATAGCTCTGCCGGAAATACCGGTGACCGGCGGTACGCTTTCAAAAATCACACCGGAAATAGACAATCCGACATTTATAGTAAAAAAGGGAAACGGCGACAAAGCAGAGCCGGAAATCAGTCTTGATGAAGAAAGTGTTAAAGCGCCGATACAAAAGGGACAGCGCTTGGGGGAGATAGTGTTTAAAATTGACGGTACAGAGGCGGTAAGAAAGGAATTGAGAGCCTCCTGCGATGTGCCTAAAATCAAGCTTATGCAGATGTATACAAAAATGCTTAAAATGTGGGTGTCGATGTAGAACTGTTGGGGCAAATTATAAAAATGCCGTCAATTCATCCTTGACGGCATTTTCTTTGTTATTCAGCTTTTATGCTACGGTGTTCTTGGGAAAAGCGCGGCATAAAATTGCAGCAACTTCGGCACGAATTATTGAATCCTGACCTCTGAAGCTCCCTTCTTCGTCACCTGTGATAAAGCCTCTGTCCACTGCTGCTGCAACAT
This sequence comes from uncultured Eubacteriales bacterium, assembly GCA_905205855.1. Classification (GTDB taxonomy): domain Bacteria; phylum Bacillota; class Clostridia; order Monoglobales; family Monoglobaceae; genus Ructibacterium. The sequence goes on from CAJLFL010000013.1 coordinate 6,432, forward strand.
ATGCTCTGTTGTGGACAGCTATTGTGTCAACATCCCAAAAACGCTCCGATAAATACGCTGTCGGATCGGTATAGCCGGACACGTCTATATTAAGCGCTTTAATCAATGCGGCAGTGACAACCTCGCGGGTTGCATCCCATTCCGGGCGGAACAGCAGTGTTCCGTTTTCTGTAAATCCCGGTATAAACTGCAGAGAGCTGTTTATATAAGGAAAGTACCATTCCCAATTCGGAACATCCGCATACGGGCTTACAGTGCTGTTTACGATTTCTGTTCCGGTCAGACCGACCAGCATCTTTGCATATTCGCATCTTTGTACCGTAAGGCGCGGGCCAAAGCTTCCGTCACCATAGCCGCTGATTACTCCTCTTTGTGCAAGGTCATATACGTACGGTGCTTCCCATGCGTCTGCCGGAACGTCAGAAAACATATTGCTGTAAGCATAGCAGGGAGCGCCGATGACAGTCAGAATTATAACTGCTGCAAGAATTATTGATAATTTTCGTTTCATTTGCATACCTCCAATCAATTACTTTTTGCGCTGTAATTATATACAAAAATCGTATTTTTGTCAAATTATCAAAATCGGGACTTGATAAATTCTCTGTTTTATGGCATAATAGAGTTTAATGTCATAATGTAAACAGCCGATATAAAAAGAGTTGATAAAATGAAAGAAAAAATATATACTATCCCCGTAAATGACGCATTTGACTCAGGCGGCGAATGTCCGTTCTGCACACTCGGACAAAAGCTTGAAAAGGAAGTCCTTGACTATGTCATGGGCCCGTCATATATGGAGGAGGATGTCAGAGAACAGACCGACTTAATGGGCTTTTGCAAAGAGCATTACAGGCAAATGCTTGCAGCCGGCAACAGACTTGGGGTTGCAATAATGCTGAAAACTCATATCAAAAAAATCAATGATGACATGAAGGATATTCTTAAACGCGAGGAAGAACGATGTGAGGGCAGAAAAAAACTGTTTTCAAAAAATGATGAGCCTTCACCTTTTTGTGAATATGAGAATAAGCTGTCCGAAAGCTGTTATGCCTGCAATCGTATTGAGGGCAGAATGACAAGCTATTTTGACACTTTTTTTCACCTTTGGAAAACCGAGGACGAATTCCGCGCAAAGATAACAGGCGGCAAAGGCTTTTGTATGGAGCATTTTGCGAGGCTGCTTGCCGAAAGTGAGAAAAAGCTTAATGCCGCAGCACGCAAACAGCTGATAGATGCGCTGATTCCGATTCAGCAGCAGAGCTTTAAGCGTTTGGAGGATGAGGTGGAATGGTTTATCAAAAAATTTGACTATCGCTTTAAAGATGAACCATGGAAAACCTCAAAAGACGCGGTTGAACGCGGAATCCTGAAGGTGTCCGGATATAACGGAGGGGTATTATGATACTTGCATTGGATGTTGGAAATACCAATATAGTAATAGGCGGGTTTGTTGATGAGAAGCTTGCGTTTGTTTCAAGAATTTCTACCGATTCGGAAAAAACCGAATATGAATATGCGTCGCTTATAACGGATATTATGCGGCTTGAGGGTATGAGCACAGATAAGGTTGAGGGCGCTATTATATCGTCGGTTGTACCGCCGCTTAATCAGATTATAAAGGATGCGCTCGGAAAGGCATTTGGGATTTCAGCTTTTATAGTCGGACCGGGACTTAAAACAGGCGTAAACCTTTTAATAGATAATCCGCTTCAGGCTGGCGCTGACTTGGTTTGTTCCACTGCTGCGGCTTATAAGTATTATACAACACCGGCAGTTGTCGTGGACATGGGGACTGCGACAAAAATCTCACTTGTTGACGAAAACGGAGCGTTCTGCGGTGTATCAATAATCCCCGGTGTGGGAATAAGCATCCGCGCGCTGTCAAGTAATACGGCTCAGCTGCCGCAAATCAGCCTTGACGCACCCAAAACGATAATAGGTAAGAATACAATAGACAGTATGCAGTCCGGACTCGTATACGGCAGCGCATGCATGATAGACGCAATGCTTGAAAGAATATGTGACGAATACGGCAAGAGCTTTACCGTTATAGCAACGGGAGGCATCTCGCGTTTTATTATTCCGCATTGCAGAACAGAAATAGAAATTGATGAAAACCTTATTTTAAAGGGTTTATACGTAATATTTAAAAAAAATAATAAATAATATAAATTTTATGCGCTGTATCATTTATGAATGAACGGCAGCAAGGAGGAATTTTTAATGAAAAACACCAGAACACTGGTAATCTATGCACTGCTCACCGCCATAATAATACTTATGGCAGTCACACCGATAGGGTATCTTAAAGTCGGCGTACTTGAGATAACCTTTATCACAATTCCGGTAATAGTCGGAGCAATATTGCTCGGCAAAAAAACCGGCGCCTTTCTGGGCGCGGTATTCGGAATCACAAGTTTTGTCCAATGTTTTGGAATGAGCGCTTTCGGCGCGGCACTGCTTTCAATAAACCCGATTCTGACATTTATACTCTGTTTTGTGCCAAGACTTCTTATGGGTTATTTGTGCGGTCTTATATTTGAGTTGTTAAATAAAAACCGCGGCGGCAAAAAAATAGTTCCGTTTGCGGCGGCATCACTTTCGGGGGCGCTGCTTAACACAATCCTGTTTACAACCGCGCTGATTCTTATGTTCGGCAGCAGCGAATATATACAGGGAATACGCGGCGGCATGAACATTGCGGCGTTTGTAGCTGCTTTTGTCGGCATCAACGGTGTTACAGAGGCTTTGGTTTGCTCTGTTGTCGGTACAGCCGTAAGTAAAGCCGTATATAAATTTGTAAATAAATAAAGTTATGCTTTGGGTGCAGACAATTTTGTCTGCACCTGTTTGTTTGTCCGTTCATAGGATAAAATGAAATTACATAAATTCTTTGAAGGGAGAGTATGACTTATGGTAAAGCCTATAAAGAAGTATTTTGTATGCGCAAATTCATGCAATGGATTTGTTAATTATTTTCCGTCAAATTTAGACGGTATGGACAGGGTTTATATTCTTAAAGGAGGACCGGGAACAGGCAAATCAACATTGATGAAGAAGGTAGGAGAAAGCTTTGCCGCCGCCGGAGAACAGGTGGAATATATATATTGCAGCTCGGATTCATCATCCTTGGACGGCGTAATACTAAGGGACAGAAAAATCGCAATAGTTGACGGTACGGCTCCGCACGTTGTAGAGCCAAAGGCACCCGGTGCTGTGGAGGAATATGTGAATTTGGGGACTGCATGGAACCGAAATATGCTTGCAGAGCATAAAACGGAGATAATGTCTGTCAGCGCTCAAATATCAGAAAGGTATTCAGAGGTGTATAGGCTTCTTGCCGAAGCCAAAGCTGTTCATGACCGCTGGGAGAAAATATACCTTGACAACATAAATTTTGACACATTAAATCATATTTCTGAGGATTTGAATACAGAGGTTCTGCACGACATGGCGGAATCGGATAAAAAAGGAAAAAGCGTTCACAGATTTTTCGGTGCGCTTACGCCTGACGGTTCTGTAAATTATATAGAAAACCTTACTGAAGATATAAGCGTGAGGTATTTTATAAAGGGGCGTCCCGGAACGGGCAAGTCGTCAATAATGAAAAAGCTTGCCGCAAGAGCAAATGACTGCGGCATAGATGCCGAGGTATACCACTGCAGCTTTGATCCGGACAGTCTTGATATGGTCATTCTGCCGAGTCTGGATATTTGTATCTTTGATTCCACTGCACCGCATGAGATTTTTCCGTCAAGAAACGGGGATATAATTCTTGATGTATATGACGCTGCGGTAAAACCGGGCACTGACGAGGATAATGCTGATACTCTTTATGAAATAAGCAAGGAATATGACGCGCCGATAGAACGCGCAAAAAAATTGCTGGCGGAGATACATTCTCTGCATAACGAGCTTGAGGGCTATTATATAAAGGCAGTGGATTTCAGTATGATAGACGGGATAACAAAAAGGCTGATCAATAATATAAGATAACATTTTTTTGGTTTACAGGGCATATCGTTTTTGACTATGCTTAAATAAAAAGTACAGGCTGCACCGGCAGCAGTCTGTGCTTTTTTTGAATTTACTTTTGTTACAGTTGCATAAAATATATATAATAAAATTTGTATGTTTTTTGTTGCACTTTCTGAATATACATGTTATAATTGGCATATACGCCAATTAAGATATGGGAGGGATGCCGATTGGCTTTGAGAAAGGATAGTCAAGAGTCACGCAAGCGTATTTTATCTGCTTGTGTAAAGCTCTTTATAGAAAAAGGATATAAAAACACCACAATGGCAGAGATAGTAAAGGAGGCGGAGTGTTCAAACAGTACATTTCAGAATTTGTTTCATTCAAAAAGCGGAGTGCTGATGGATTTGGTAGAATTTATGTTTGCAAATCAGTTTACAACCGCAAGAATGATTGTGCCGGAGGGCGCCAAGTCGATTTATGTGTATGCGGTGGAAACCGCTATTCAGCTGACAATAGCGGAGCTTAACGAGAATATAAGAGAAATATATGTTGAGGCATATACATTCCCGAAAACGGCAGAATATATATTTGAAAAAACCTCGGATGAGTTATATAGCATATTCGGCAGCTATCTGCCGGATAACAGCAGAAGCGATTTCTATGAAATAGAAATCGGAACAGCAGGAATCATGCGTAGCTATATGGCAAAGCCGTGTGATATGTACTTCACTCTGGAGAAAAAGCTGAAACGGTTTTTAAGTATGAGCCTTGGCGCATTTCTTGTTCCGGAGGAGGAACGCAGTCAGGTCGTAAGTTATATGGCAAACGTAGATATAAGAAGCGTTGCAGATAAGGTAATGCAGGCGTTGTTTAAAAAGCTTGCCATGAAGTTTGAATTTGAATTAAACATAAACAGCTTCAATAAAAAGGAGGAAGTGTAATGTTAAAACGGTTTTGCGGAGCGGTTATTACTTTGTGTATGCTGACGAGCTTAATGCCGGTAACGGTTTCTGCCAATTCAATGGACTTTGGCAGCCGTGCACAGATGAACTGGAATGATTGTACCAAAAAGCAATGGGGAACGATCGGACTGGAAAAGGGCAAGATTTTAAAAAGCGGAGAAGGCAGCAGCATAGAAAACATTGATGACAGCTATTCTGTATTTAATCAGTTTAGCTTTAACCGAGGAATTGACACATATACGGGTTTCAGTGACGGAACCACCTTTGCATATGATACAACACAGTCAATCTACGGAGCAAAGCTTGCAAACGGCAAATACTTCTACGCCGTATACAATAAGTCAAACAACAAGAATGACTATAAGGTTGATTTGGCTGCAAGATTCGGCAGCGATATAAAAGAGCTTATACAAAAAGGCGATATAGAGATTGCCATAGCGGCTGAAACCAATAACTATAAAGGCAGTACAAATAAAATGACAGGTGTGGCAAACCTTAGATTTTATAACTGGAATTCACCTATACAGCAGGAGATTACAACAGCGGAGAACTGGTATGACGGCGTTCGCACAGTTACAGCGGGCTGGATTAAACCGAATTCCGATATAAGCCGTATGATGTTAAACCTTCGTTCCAAAAGAAAGGGAATAACTAAAAAGTTTAACAAAAGCTCGGTGCAGAAGGTGCGGGTATTTCTGCGCGATAATGTCGGACCGGCAGTTAAATCGTGCGGAATCTATGGCGGCGATTTTGCCGGCGGCAAAAACATAGCGGGGGACAGCGTATCCTCTGTAAGCGTTGACGGTACGGTAAGGTTTTATGTTGAGTTTGACGAGAGAATTGACGTAACAGAGCCGTCAAAGGTTAAGCTTCGTCTGCGCGCAAAGCACAGCAATGATACAAACACCGCCAAGTTTGACGCAGAGTACGACACAATGGTCGGCAGAAAAATGATATTTAAGTACAAGGTTCCTGATAATACGTTCAGCAGCAAAGAGCTTGACGCTTTGATAGAGCCGGTACAGCTGATAGACGGAAAGAAGTACATATTTGATATAGCGGGCAATGCTTTAAAGGATGACAGCATAAGGAATTATTCCTCAAAGCTTTCCGATGTGGTCTGCACCGTTGATGATACAAAAACACGTTTTGATAATCAGTCATTCGGTGATACCAAAAAGTTCTATCCGGCAGTAACAAATATGTCTAAAATAAGCTGTAACGTATACGGCGATATACCGCAGGAAATTAAGTCATCGGGCGAAAATAAGGCGCAGCCTGTTATGTTTTCCGCAAGCGGAAGTACAGGTCCGATATTCAGAATACTGCTTGATGATGAGATAAAGAAGGAATATCTGAATTCCTCAACACGCCTGAAACTTCAGGTTTATGATACAGATAAGAATAAGGTGACGGAGAACGGCTCAAATAAGTATGTATATGCAAACCTTGTCGGCGCGAGAATCGCGGGTGTCAGCAGCGGCGATCGCGGCAACGGCATAAAGTCAGACGCATATACAGAGCTTTACTTCAGATATTGTCCGGGTGAGATTTCCGGTCATCCTTTATATAAGATTAACTTTGCGGGTGACTATAAAAGCGATGGTAAAACAACTTACTATGAGTGTGAAGACGACCTTTTGACAAACAACGGCAAAAAACTGCGTAATATCTCAAATATGGAGGTTGACGGCGGTAATTTGCGTGTTCCGGAACAGTATAAGTCGTATATGCCGATTAACATAATGGAATCCGGTATAACGATTGATACACAAGCACCCGGACTTACTGAAAATACAATAAGCCAAAACTGGGCAAAAGCATTTGAAAGTAATACAAAGCTTGTATTTGAGGATGACGGCGGTTTCGATTACGGCGCAAAGGTTTCGTTTGTTTATTATGATGATAACGGTCAAAAGCAGATACTTCCGGTGCGTATCAAGGGCGCAAAAAGCAACAGCACAGTGCTTGATATTGAGGTAAACCGCGAGCAAGGCTCTAAAAACAAAAGCTATATTGATATAAGCGATATAGGACTTGTAAAGGAGCATAAAGCAGATCATGATATTTATTTGGAATATCGCGTAAGCGACAAAGCCGGGAATATCGCAACAAATGAAAATCAGAAGAATATCAGAATATATCTTGACAATACTGCGCCGGAGGTAAAGAGCGTTGAGCAGATACAATCCGGACGTGATATGCGTGTAAAATATAACGTCACAGATACGGGTATCGGAAAGATTGATCCTAAGATTGAGTACACTCTGATAAATTACACAAAGGATACAAGCAGCGATGAGGCTACAACAGACAACAATCAGGAGATAAATGTTGCGGCTGTCAGCGGCAGCTATGATACGTGGGAGGTTTTGGCGCGTTTTGGCGATACGCTCGGAAACTGGAATGAACAGAAAACCTCCTCCGGAAAGTTCAGCACTGCGGCAAGACAGTTTATACTGGAGCTGAATGATTCTGCCGATTCAATCGTTTCAGATAAACATAAGATAACTGTCGATCCAAAGAATATTCCGGCGGATAATTCATCATTTGAGGTGAAGTACGGCTGGGTACGCGGCGGTACCGCGTCAAAGAATGACGCTAAATCTTCTCAGAGCTTCGGCAGCCTTGCGGAGCTGACAGCCTTTGACTTTGCGTCTGAGAATATACAAAAGCAATATAATGCCGGAAACCTGTTTGACGGAGAATTTACATTATATATGGAAGTGACTATGACGCAGGATGCATTCACTCAAAGCGAACGTAGAAGCTTCTACTTTGATGTTAAAGCACCTGAGGGAACCGTTACCATAGAGAAGAAGCGTGATGGCGTAAACCCAAGCTATAATGTAGTCACCAATCTGACAGATGACGGCGGTACATATAAAAACGGTGCATACGCAAGCATGAAGAATATAGATTTTTCTGAGGGCAATGCACCTGTTATGAAACTGTATATAGGCGATACAGAGGCGGCATCATATGATATAACTACCTGTGAATCAATGCAGAGCATTGATTTTAATGCGGAGTTCGGCAATGACGAACGTTTTGCTGAAGCAACCTCTGCAAGGGTAAAGGTAATATTTAAGGATAAGTTCGGACACAGCGCCGAAATCACAAGCGAGGATATGGCAGTAGACTTTAAGGCGCCGGAGCTGACCTCGATTACGGTTTCACCGGTGAACCTCGCGCGTTATGAGGATGCGTATATCATAAACAGCTTTGCCGATATTACGTCAATCACTGCAGAGTTTACCGATAATGTAAACGATAAGCTGGACGTAACCTGTTATGAAGGGGGCTGGTATAAAACAGTCCGCACTGATGCACGCAGCTATACCTCTGCGGCGCTGCTGAACAACGACTTTACATATGATGCGGAAAAAGGCTATGTACGCTATATGTATACCTTTAATATAACGGATATGGCAGGGAATTATACCTCTGCTTCGGTACCGTTTGTTATGGATTATTATGCTCCGGAGATTTACTATACAAATACCGAAAGCATAAACGGTATGACAAACAAAGACAGTGCTGAGGTTGAGATGCGTTATCGTATCGATGATTATGAGAATGCAGAGGATATAGATATAGAGGTATCCGGCAGCGGAGCCAAGCTTGCGGATGTCAGTCAAAAGGGAATAATTAAACTGAGTGTAACCGAAAACGGAACCGTAACGGTAACCACACGCGACAAAGCCGGCAAGACAGGGACAAAGAGTATTGATGTGAATTGCTTTGACAGAGAAATTCCGGTAATAAGCTTTGTTGAGTCAAAACAGACGCCGGAAAGCGGAGCGGCAAAGTATGGTGAAATAACTCTGTCAGCTTCGGACAATGATTCACTTACCGTTTTGGGTATTGCAATGGTAAAGGGCGAAGCGGGTGAAAACGATTTCTTTGAAGATTCAGCCGACTATCGTATAACAGGATATACAGGCAGTGAAGAAACTGAGGATAAGGAACCGATTTATGCCGAAAATGGATATTTCGGTGATGCAAGCGGAGCGGCATTTGCAAGAATAGTTACGCAGAATACCGCTGCTGACGGAACGGCTGCCGCCAAATACAAGCTGGTATACGGTTCAATTCCGGACGGAAGTTATAATATATATGCAAGAATTTCCGATAATGCCGGAAACGTAAGGACAGAAAAACTGACAACTGTTCTTATGACAAATGCCGGGGCAGAGGCTGAGGTAAGCTATACGCCGGGAAGTGATACTCCGACAGGCGGCTCTGTAACGGTTAGCGTGCATACCGATATTCCGACACAGCTGCTCGGCAGCAAGGATGCGGACGATAATGTTTCATTGATGCTTGAAAACGCAGCAAGAATGCGCAAAGAGGGATACACCTATGTATACGGCGGAGAAACAAAGCACCTGACATTTGCCGAGGCACAGGCTGAATACCGGAGAATTATCGAAAAGTACAATGCACAGGATGAACTGACCGATGAAGAAGATATGCTGGTTAAATATAAGGTGGAATACGGAACAGAGGAGGCATTGAAGTATACTGAATTCCTGTTCGACAACAGATATGCACAGCCGGTAAACGACTTGCTTGATTATCTTGTAAATCAGTGCTTATATGACACAACATCGTATGACTTAAACGGCTTTACAGATTACGGTAAAAGCTATTTGGACGTTGATACACAATATGGAGCGAAAGTATATTTTGCCGAAACAGGCGACATGGAAATCTATGATGATATGAGAGATTTCTTTGAGAAGTATGATGATCCGGAAAATCCGTATAAGCCGCTTATAGATGTTCCGGCTGTTGAAAACGGCAGAGTATTGTTTGGTGTGAATTTAAACGAATATCCGTCAGAGTTTGACGAATTTAATCCTCCGCTGGATATAGACAGAACCAAACTTACAGAATCGGAATGGCAGACACCGGAGGAGGAGCTGAGCATAAGTAACCCATTTGACGGAAAGGCAGAGGTTTCAGCGGCGGAATTGTATGGTTTCTTCGGCATGAGCTTCGATCTGTCACTGGCAGAGCTTCAGCCGAGCGGTTTGTATAAGAATCCGTTTGGTACAGACGAGAATGTTCTAGTAAAGGATATTTCAGCTGATATAAAGCAGTGTATGGACGAATATCTTAAAGATAATACCGTTTTATACGAAAGTCCGTTTACGCTGCACGGGGGCGAACGGACATACGCAGCAATCAAAAGAACGCTGAATTCGTCGATTCCTAAATATCAGGCAATGCGCGAAGCAGCAGTTGAAAATGCGGCCGATAAATATGTACGCAGCTATATGACTGCCGGAGGAGATACATTCTCAACAGAGCATATTATTGTGTTTGACAATAATACCGACAGAGAGTTTGGACTTATGGATGAAATCGGCAGAAGAACAAGCCTGCCGATAAACATAAGCTGGATTGACCATACAAGACCGTATGTGCCCCAGAAGAATATAGTGTTCAGTATTAACGACGTTCCGTTCACTGAAGGATACACAAAGAAGCCGAGTGGAAAGGTTGAGGTAACAATGCCGTCCGGCGGAATATTTGACGAATATTATATAACTAATCTTCCGGATGGAGCGGCAGGTACACCGGAAAAACAGACCGCAGACGGAAAATCGCTTTACAAGAGCTTCACAGCGGAGGTCTATGACAACGGAACGGTAGAGTTTGATGTGCTTAATCCGACAGTGTCCGAAATGGATTTGACGCATCAGGTATATACAATAGACAGATTTGACAGAACCGCACCGACATATGAGCTTGTGTATTCGATTAAAAAACCCACAGACGGCTCAGCAGTAAATACAGATGTAACGGTCAGCCTTGATAATGTAAAGGATAACCGCAGCTCTGCTACAAGTCTGAAGATAAACGAAGAAAGCCATACCTTTGCTCAAAACGGCAGCTTTACATTTACCATAGAGGATGAGGCAGGAAACATAGCTGAAATTCCGGTAATGATAGATTATATTGATAAAACTCCCGTAAATCTTACAGCAGAATTTATCGGTGCAGAAGCAGGCAGCTTTGACATAACCTCAGATATGTCGGATTATAAAAACTCGACATTCAGGTATAAGTATAACGGCGGTTATTTGAAGAATGACGTAACAGCGGTGATTTCCTATAACGGTCAGCAGGTTGGCGTGTGCGATATTTCAGATGATGAGGAATATGCATTTGAATATACCTCGAAAGCAGGTAATAAGGGCAGAATAACATTCAGCGGAGTCAAGTTTGACAAGCAAGCACCTGAAGCAGAGATAACTTATACGCCGATTGCGGCAACTATGACGGAAAAAGATTCGGTTGAGGCGTCTGTAAGTTTAAGCGATAACATAAATTCAGCTGCTGAAATTACGCTCAAATCGGTAAACGGCAGAGATAATACAGGAACAGAGTTTACTGCAGCGGATGTAACGACCGGCGCTGACGGCAGCAGAATTTTGAAATTTAAAAACAACGGTTTTGCAAATCTTGTGTTTGCGGACAGAGCAGGCAACACAACAGAAGTGCAGCTTAGCGTTTCAAGCCTTGATCGCAGTGTGCCACGGGCATTTGTAAGCTATAGTTCAACAACACCGACAAATTTTGATGTAATTGCAACGATAAACTTAAACAAGCTTGCCGACTATGAGGTATACGGCGAGGGCAATCAAAAGCTGAAGGAGTATTCCGGCGCATATGCAAGCTATATCACGTATACATTTGAAGAAAACGGAAACAGACTGTTTAAGTTCCGTGACAGGAGCGGAAATGAAACAGAGGAACTTTTGGTTTCGGTAAATAACATAGATAAGGTAAAACCCGAACTTGAGGCAAGAATAGAAAAGAATAAAATTGTTGATGAAAGCGGAAAGCTGGTCGATTTTATGGGAGCCGCAACAATAGTTCTTGAAGTAAAATCGGCAGGTGACAGGTTAAACGGTGATGACAATGATACAATATTTATTCAAAACAGCGCTCAGTCACCATATCACAGCGTAATGGGCAACGGCAGATATACTTATAAGTACATGGATACAGCGGGAAACTTTGACACCTTGTATGTTGATGTAGACTGCATTGATACAGAGCCGCCGACTGCTGATGTGGAGGGCAATCCGACAGCGTGGATAAATATAGCTCCAAAAATAACATTAAAGGCTGTTCAAAAAAGCTCCGGTGCAAAGTCCTATATAGTAATGAACGGTCAGAAGAAGGACAGCATAGAATTTACTCCGGATAAAAACGGCAAGTATTCCTTTATGGTAACCGATGAAATCGGAAACAGCGCGTCAAAAACGGTTGACGTTAAGTATGTTGACCTGAATGCACCGGAAATTACAGTAAACAATAATGACGTGTATAAGGGCAGCAGAAATGTATTTATATCAGCCGGAGCCTTTGACAAGGCTGCATTTGAGGATGTCAAAGCAGAGGATGACGAATCCGGAATTAACGGAGATATAAGTATTGATTATGCAGATTTCGATCAAAATGTTCCCGGACTTTATCCTGTAAAGTTCAGTGTCTCGGATAATGCGGGCA
>CAJLFL010000014.1 GCA_905205855.1 uncultured Eubacteriales bacterium
AAGGCTCCTGCTATGGACCTGATTAATTTATTTTGATTAAAAGAAAAAGGCGGCTTTAGCCACCTTTAAGCAATACAGTATTGCGCTGAGAGGCATAGCCTTGTGCATGGCGCAGAGGCTTATCTGCACTCTCTTATACAGGCTCTGCCGTACCGATAAATGAAGAAATATATTCCATTACCCGATTGCGTTCTATATTCAGTACAAAAGCAAATTCATCATATAATACACGTTCTGCGTCCTTTATAAAATGCTCGTCGCAGACGTGAATTTTTTTGCCCTCCTCGTGCCGAAAGGCTCTGTATCTGTGAAGTGCCTTCAATGCACGTACAAGCGCCCTGCGGTCACCGGAATCAAGAATTTCCTTATATTTCGTTTTGCGTACGGATTCATCTTCAATCCATGCAGGGTTTTCGCCCGGTATGGACTTTATCAGGCTTTTTACATCCTCGGCAGTCAGTACGCTGTGCATTTTATCGGTAAGAGAATTGTTGGCTACAGGGACAAAAAACGTTGACTTCCGGTCATAAACCGGCACAAGCTCATAATACTGATGGATAATACCGTCAAAGTTTTTTTCACTTATCGCCGCAACCTTGCAAACTCCCTGCGAACCGTAAGTAACAACATCATCTTTTTTATACATAATATGCAATGGGGTGAGGAAATAACGCAGACTTTGCGCTTCAACCCCAAGAGCCTCCTTTCTTGTATGTAGAAATATAGTGTCAGGCAACAGATAATTCGACTTTGGTTTTATATAATATAGCAGAATTATCTAAACTCTTATTCTTATTTTACCATATTTTTCACAAAAATAACATAGGCAATTTTCATAAAATTTTTACAATTAAATATGTGATAAATTACATCAGATGTATTTCGGATGAAAGATAACCGGATATGACTGTTGCTCTGTCATGCAGAACCCGTAGGAGCAATTTTACATAATTTCCGTAATTATTTTCGGTTATTTGTAAAATATGAGGTTGACAAAATATAAAGAATCATGATAAAATAAATTTTATAGGCTTTATTATATTTAGGAAGTAATACACACATTATTATATTAAAAAAACGGGTGAACAATATGAGAATAGGAATACCGAGAGCGTTGCTTTATCAGTATTATTATCCGCTGTGGCGGTCACTTTTTGAAAATCTTGGGTTTGAGGTTGTAATATCGGATAAATCCAGTAAAAGCTTGGTGCAAAAGGGGATTGCCGTCACCGTGCCGGAAATCTGTCTGCCGATAAAAATATTTGACGGACATGTGATAAACCTTATGGAAAAAGGCGTTGATTATATCTTCTGTCCGAGATTTGTGCATATAGAAAAGGGATATTGGTTCTGTCCGAAGTATATCGGTCTGCCGGAACTGGTTGAAAAGACCATACCGGACGCGCGGCTTATTGTGGCAGAGATTGACTGCCGCCGTAACGATACTGCTGATTTAAAGTGCTATATGCCGATTGCCAAAAAGCTTAATATACCGGCGCACAGAATGAAGGCGGCTTTAAAGGCTGCTGCTGCCGATTTTGAAAAGTTCAGAGGGTATTGCAGACGCGGACTCACTCTTGATGAAGCGGCGATGGTTTTGTTTGATAAAATACCTATTAAGAATTTTGAAGTTCCGAAATACGATATAACAATAGGTCTTTTGGGATATATATACAACGTCTATGATCCGTTTATCAGCATGGAAATTATTAAAAAACTCAGAGAGATGAAGGTCAGAATTATTACCTTTGACATGATGACGGACGAGGAACTGCTTAAATACCGTCACACAAATACACGGCCGATTTTCTGGACATTTGCGGACAGACTGTATCAGGCGGCACACGTAATGATAAAAGACAAGGGCGTGGACGGATTGATACATATAACGGCTTTCGGCTGTGGCCCGGATTCGGTTGTCGGCAAGGAGATTGAGCATGACTTTGCGGATTCCGGAGTGCCGTTTATGACGCTTCGTATAGACGAGCATACCGGTGAAAGTCATTTGCAGACCAGAATAGAGGCTTTTACGGATATGATTAAGCGTAAAAAATATCATTTAAAGAAAAAGGCAGAGGTGACAGAGTAAATGAAGGTATCATTTCCACATATGGGCTGCGTGACAGGCTATAAGCTGCTGCTTGAAAAACTCGGACATGAGGTCATAATGCCGCAGCGTCCGTCACAGCGCACGATGGAACTTGGCGTTAAATACAGTCCGGAATTTATATGCTTTCCGTTTAAGGTGATGATGGGAACATATATAGAATGTGCCGAAGCCGGCGCAGAGATGATAATTACCTCCGGCGGCTGCGGCCCGTGCCGTGCAGGCATGTACCCCGACGTACATCAAAAGGTTCTCAATGAGCTTGGATATAATGTGCGCGTGGTTGTTTTTGACAGTATGTTTCAGGACTTCGGCGCATTTTGCGAGAAGCTTAAAGCTGTAAAAAACGGAACTCCGACGCCAAAGCTTTTAAAATACATAAGCTTTGCATTTGATGTTATCAAAAAAATGGATACGCTTGAAAAACAGCTGAAGATTCGCCGCGCGTATGAAAAGAATATAGGCGATTTCAGCCGCGCGTGGCAGAAAATAGTCCGTATTTTTGAAAAATGCGGGAATAAGAAGGATGCAAAACAAGCTTATCAAAAGGCAATAGAGATATTTGATTCGATCCCTGTAACAGAGGTTAAGGAAAGCGACAGAATTCGCGTCGGAATAGTCGGCGAGATATATGTTGTAATGGAGCCGACCGTAAACAAAAATGTTGAGGAAATTCTCAATAACCTCGGAATAGAGGTCGAGAATGTTCAGTATATATCAGACTGGGTAATGCATAATATTGTGCCGGCGCATTTGCCGTTCCCCAAGTCGCACCGCGTATTCAGACTGTCCGATCCGGTTGCGCCGATAAACTGCGGCGGTCACGATAAGGAAAATATGGGCTGGGTGTTTGATTTTGCACAGCGCGGCTTTGACGGAGTTGTGCATCTTATGCCGTTTGCTTGTCTGCCGGAATTGGTCAACCTCGGCAAATTCCCGGCAATTTCAAATGAGCTGAATATGCCTATTCTCTCGTTATCCCTTGATGAGCAGATGGGAGAGGCTCACGTAAAAACAAGGCTTGAGGCTTTTTCGGATTTGATACGATCCAAGCATAATGCAAAAAATAATTCCGAATCTGCGGTGGCGGACAGCTCAGAAACAAATGAAGCCGCGCAGAATCGCGTAAAACAGGCAGTATAGGACAGGAGGAAATTTTTATGAAGTACTATCTGGGTATTGATATAGGTTCGGTCAGCACCAATGTCATAGCAATGAACGAAGATTATGAGGTTTGTTTTAATCAATATATACGTGCCAACGGTCAGCCGCTTGAGAGTGTAAAAAAGGGTATGAATCTTTTGAGAGAAACCTTAAAATGTGAGGACAGCGACATCCTCGGTATAGGTACAACGGGCAGCGGCAGAGAGCTTGCAGGTGTTCTGGTCGGAGCGGACGTTATTAAAAATGAGATTACGGCTCATGCGACCGCAACGCTGCATTATCATCCTGAGGTGTCCACAATATTTGAAATCGGCGGTCAGGATTCAAAGATAATTATTCTTCAGGACGGTATGGTAACGGATTTTGCAATGAATACCGTATGTGCTGCCGGAACAGGCTCGTTCCTTGACCATCAGGCTGAGCGGCTTGGTATTCCGATAGAGCAGTTCGGAGATATGGCGCTGTCGGCAGAGGCGGATGTACGTATTGCGGGGCGCTGCACAGTGTTTGCCGAATCCGATATGATAGCTAAACAGCAGTACGGATTTTCAAAGGCTGAGATTATAAAGGGCTTGTGTACTGCTCTGGTGCGTAACTACATAAACAACCTCGGCAGAGGCAAAAAGCTGAAGCCGCCGTTTGTGTTCCAGGGCGGTGTTGCCGCAAATAAGGGAATACGTGCAGCATTTGAGAATGAGGTTAATCATGAGATAATAATACCAAAGTATTTTAACGTAATGGGCGCTATCGGCTGTGCGATTTTAGCAAAGGAAGAAATCGAAAGAACAGGTGCAGAACCTGAATTCAAAGGCTTTGACAGACTTACTCTGGAATTTAAGCCTACCAGCTTTGAATGTAATGACTGTCCCAATATGTGCGAGGTTGTAAAGGTTATTTCAAATGGAGAAACTCTTGCGGTGTGGGGAGATAAGTGCGGAAAGTATGCAGGTACAAGCCGTGCTTCGCGCAGAAAATAATAATAGATAGCAAAGGAAATGATAATATGGAAAAGCATACGTATAAAACACGCGGAACCTGCTCTAAGCAGATAGATTTTGAACTTGACGGAAACACTGTCCATAATGTAAAGTTTACATTCGGATGCAATGGCAATACGCAGGGCGTTGCTGCTCTGGTTGAGGGTATGGATGCCGATAAGGTGATAGAGCTTTTGTCCGGTATTGACTGCAACGGCAGAGGGACATCATGTCCGGCACAGCTGGCGGAAGCGCTGAAGCAGGCAAAAGGACTGCAAAATACGCACCGGGCTTTGCAGAAATAAATTTTGCTGGGGCGGCTGTTTATTTGTCCGCATCTATGTTCTGTGCACGAAGCATAAAATGCAAATTGATTTTTTATAAGATAAGAGCCTTCGCAAATTGCGAAGGCTCTTTTTTTACTGATAATATGAATTAGCAGCAGCCATTGTTGCAGCCGCATCCGCCGTCATTGCCACAGCAGCAGCAAATCAGGATGATAAGGATTATTATCCAAAGACAGTTGTCGCCTCCGAATCCGTTACCGAAACAGCCCATACTTACACCTCCTTAAAGAATAATGGTTGGGTACAGACGCCCTGCGAGGGGCATAGGCATAAGGGTGAATCCGATATGCCCGGCAGACGAAAGCCGAGATTCGTGTCAGACACGGGTTTCGTCCGCTTGTGCAGCTGATGCCGCGGCAGCCCGCCCAGAATGCGGACTATGTAGCATTGTTAATCAATCACAGCAGCAGCCGTTACCGCAGCCGCAGCCGTTGTTGTTGCCGCAGCAGCAAATCAGGATTAAAAGAATTATTATCCAAAGGCAGTTATTACCCCCGGAGCAACAGTTATTAGAAAACATTGTCTTGCACCTCCTATTTTGTGTTCACTTTATCATATGTGCGGCATGGATTTTGGTTACAGAAAGAATAAAAAAAGAGTGTGAAAAGTCTGTGACCTTTCACACTCTTAAAATAGCTGTTCTATTACGGCTGTTTTCCGATATAAGCAAGAATACCGCCGTCAACATATAAAACGTGACCGTTTACAAAGTCAGAAGCTTCTGATGCAAGGAATACTGCAGGGCCTGCAAGATCCTCAGGATCGCCCCAGCGAGCCGCCGGAGTTTTTGCAATAATAAACTGGTCAAACGGATGTCTGCTGCCGTCAGGCTGTTTCTCTCTCAGCGGAGCAGTCTGCGGTGTTGCTATGTATCCGGGGCCTATGCCGTTACACTGAATGTTATATTCGCCGTACTCAGAGCAGATGTTTCTTGTCAGCATCTTCAGACCGCCCTTTGCTGCCGCATAAGCAGAAACGGTTTCGCGTCCAAGCTCACTCATCATAGAGCAGATGTTAATTATTTTACCGTGACCTTTTTTAATCATGCTAGGTATAACTGCTTTGGAAACAATAAACGGAGCGTTGAGGTCAACGTCTATAACCTGTCTGAATTCATCAGCGGTCATATCACACATCGGAATACGCTTGATTATTCCGGCATTGTTTACCAGAATGTCAATAACACCGACTTCTTCCTCGATTTTTTTAACCATTTCCTGAACCATAGCTTCGTTTGTTACATCGCAGACATAGCCTTTAGCGTCTATGCCGTCTTTTTCGTAAGAAGCAAGACCGCGGTCAACAAATTCCTGCTTTATGTCGCAGAAAACAATTTTTGCACCTGCGGCATTCATACCCTTAGCGATTGCATAGCCGATGCCGTAAGAAGCACCGGTAATCAGGGCAACTTTGCCGTTCAGACTGAACTTATCCATAAAACCCATCTTAAAAACCTCCAAACATATTTATTATTGATATTATAGCACAGTTAAAAAGCAAAGTCAATTATAGTTTGACGGACATAATCTATAAAAGTGAACATAGTTTTTGTGCCGTAAAAGAACTTGACATATTATTTTGCCCTATGTATAATAAAATCAATAATGGGTGCTGCCCGAAGGAGTGTTGCATAATGCATATAAAATCCGGATTTATATTAAAGGAAGCGGCGGGAGAGTACATAGCTGTTCCCTACGGCGGAGAATACGAAGAATGCGGAGCGATTCTGACGCTTAATTCAACAGGTGCGTTTTTATGGAAGCTTATGCAGGAGGAATGCGAGCAAAGCGGACTGAGCGCTGCGCTTGTTGAGGAGTATGGCATAGATAAGGCGCTGGCTGACGAGGCGGCTGCCGTTTTTATAAAAGAACTGAAAGAGGAAAATCTGCTGGAGGGCGCAGAGGGTTAAGCAGACATGAAACGAAATTTTTTCTTTAAGCTTGTGCGTGAATCAAAGCTGCAGATTGCCGCGCTGTCATTTCTCGGAGTCGGCGCGTCAGCATGCGGTGTATATCTCGCGTGGGTGTCAAAGTCGGTCGTTGATATTGCGACAGGTCAGGCTGACGGAAGCCTGCTTAATACCGGACTGATGCTGGCAGGGATAATCCTTATCCAGCTTGGACTTCAGGTTTGCCTTACGGTGCTGCATGTCAACACCTCGGCTAAAATGAGGTTCAGACTGCAATCTTCTTTGTTTAACAGATTTTTAAACAAACAAAAGCTGTCGGCGGACAGATTTCATTCAGGCGAGCTTGTCCATCGTATGTCGGGTGATACACAGATTGTGTCAGACGGCGTCGTTGAGATATTTCCGTCGCTTATGTCAATTTCCGCAAGGATAATATTCAGCTTTGCCGCTTTGGTTATGCTTGACGGTGCTCTTGCGGCACTTTGCGTTGCGGCAGGAACACTGATGCTTGCGGCTGCAAAGGTTTATCGCAAAAAAACCGGCGATGTATTTAAAAAAAGCCGAGAGAGCGAGGGGAAAATCCGTTCGTTTATACAGGAGTCGGTTCAGAACCTTGCTGTAATAAAGGCGTTTTCGGTACAGAGCATAATCTGCCGTCAGCTTAAATCTGCACAGAAAACCTCATATGAATACATAGTCAAGAAAAATAAGTTAAGTATCGGGGCAAATGTGTGTTTCTATGTAGCGATGACTGCGGGGTATTATGCCGTACTCGGCTGGGGAGCATGGCGTATTTTTAACGGGAGCATAACCTTTGGTACGCTCACGGCGGTGCTCAGCCTTACAGGCGACGTTACCACTCCGTTTCAGCAGCTTGCGTCACTGTTTCCGCAGTATATGTCCGCTTGTGCCTCTGCCGAAAGACTTGAAGAACTTGACGAGCTGCCGGATGATGAACTGCCGGAGGCAAAGGATTATAGGAGCGTATATGATAAGCTTGACTGTATAGCGCTTAAAGGAATTACATTTTCTTACGGCGGTGCGGAGGTACTCAGTTCGGCGGATGCGGAGTTTTGCAAAGGGAAGCTGACTGCTGTCACCGGTGAATCCGGCGCCGGAAAAAGTACGCTTTTGAATATTATGACGGGTGTGCTGAGTCCGGGCGGAGGAAATATATCGCTTATAGCAGGGGATGAGGTTTATCCGGATATAAGCGTTTATCGAAGAATGTTTGCATATGTCCCGCAGGACTTTCTGCTGCTTACGGGAAATGTTATACAAAACATTACCTTGTTTGATGAAACGCCGAATATGCAAAGGCTGAATGAGGCGGTTCGAATTTCAGAACTTTCGGCAGTTATAGATGAATTGCCGGAGGGACTTGAAAGCTATCTCGGCGAGGGCGGCGGCAGACTTTCGGGCGGTCAGCGGCAGCGCATGGCAATAGCGAGGGCGATATACAGCGGCGCGGAGGTATTGCTTATGGATGAATCCACATCTGCGTTGTCGGATAATATTGAAAAGAAAATTCTGACGAATCTGAAGGAAAGCGGAAAGACGGTTGTGTTTGTAACGCATCGCAGGACGGCGGTGGCTTTATGCGACAGAGCCTATCGAATGGAATATGGCATACTTGAGCGGTATAAATAGTGTATTATAAGATGAATTGAACAAAAAAGTTATATTTTTTTAGTATAAGTTTATCTTGACATAAGAGCAGATCTGATTTAAAATATATACTGGATAGACTATAAAGGGGTATAGACATTTTTATTTTAACAGCCTGACTGAATTTTATAAAAACTGCATAAAATGGTACAAAAATTTGGTATAAGGGGGAATGAAAATGAGAAAGTTAGCTTATGAATATGCCGGTGCCGGCGGATTTGAAATGCCTGCCTTGCATAGGGTTGATTTGGAAAAAGAAAACAGCATTGTACTTGCCGCAACGCCAAAAACCGTATACAAGGGAAATACATCCGGGTTCAGCCGCGGAATACTTATGACGGCATCCAATGCAGATATGAACACCGGCGGACAGACTAGCTGATGAATTTGCAGAATATTATGTTTAGAATTGCCGGACTCAATGTTGAAATACAGGGAGCCGGCAATTACTTTAAAAAGCGTGTATCAGATTATATACTCCCCTTTTTCGGCAGTGAGAACGGGGAGTATAACTGTGATATAAGGATAAAGATTAAACGCTGCGAAGAACTTCCGTACCTTCGGGAAAGCGGTAATGCAGGGACTGCCCTGCAGTGGAGGATAGCGGCGTTTGATGATGAAATATATAAAGGCTGTACGGATGTTGTGTTTCGGACGCCGCCCGGATTTGATGACGTGGCAAGCGTCATTATGCGCTTTGCGGGTAAAAATGCTGAAATTTCTCTGCTTTGCCCAAGTGAGCTTCCGGAGGATGTAAAGGAAAATGACATGCGCGATTATACAAGTGCCGGACAGGCTATGGGCAGTCTGATGCTTGAATACGACAGAATGGTAATGCACAGCTCATGTATAGCGGCAAACGGTAAAGCGGTTTTATTTTCTGCACCGTCAGGTACGGGAAAAAGCACCCATACAGGATTATGGATAAAGCATATTCCGAGGACGGAGTATATAAATGACGATACACCTGTCCTCAGCTTTGCGGATGAAGGTACAGTATATGCCTGCGGCAGCCCGTGGAGCGGAAAAACAGAGCTTAATTCCAATATTTCGGCTCCGGTTGCGGCGATGGTACTGCTTGAAAGAGGAACGGAAAACGAGATAGAACGTGTAGGCGGCGCAGAGGCGTTTGCAAGGCTGCTGGGAGAAGCACGTAAGCTGCCGTTCAGACGGTCGGTCAGCAAGGCGGCGGACTTATGCGCGAAACTTATGGAGAATGTTCCGGTATACCGGCTCAGATGCAACATGTCGCCGGAAGCGGCTGAGGTTGTATACAAGGAGATTTTCTGATAAAGGAGAGAGAATTATGAAAAAGTTTTGTATAGTTATGGCTTTATGTTCTGCATTGACTTTTACAGAGGTTTTTGCGGACAGAAGTTTTTCTGATTTGCCCGACAGTCATTGGGCATACGGTGTTGTTCAGCAGCTTGTTGATGCAGGAAGAATCAATGGTTATCCGGACGGCAGCTTTCAGCCGGATAATCAGGTTACCCGCTGGGAATTTGCCAAAATGGCAGGCGGTAACCCTGATGAGGTCAGTGAGCCTGACCGCGCATCAACGCGCGATGAGGCTGCGGCATATCTTTGGGAACTGGCAGGAAAGCCGTCTGCGGACGCTCCATCGGTTGTGACAAAGGGCAGCGATACGCCTCAGGCGGTTGCGTGGTGCTATACCTATGGAATTATGCAGGGTGATGACGGTATAAACCTTCGTCTTGGTTCAACTCAGAGCCGCGCGGAGGCAGCTGCGCTTATTGTCCGTGCTGAGCAGGAGGGATTGCAGCCTGTTGACTTTATAGATAGTATAAAACCGTCTGTTGTTTTGGAGCGTATCTGGAACGGCGCGCGAACCGGTATGGAATATAACGAGAATACCGTCATAACAAACGGTCAGTTGGCAAGAATTGCTCTAAGCCTCGGAAGTGAGCTGACTGATATAAATTATTCTGCATTAAAGCAGCAGCCGGGATTTTCCGGAGAATATGCAAAAGATATTATGCTTGTATGCCAGGAGTGCCTGGGTGCAGACAGAGCCTCGGCATCATTTATGAATTCGCCGGCAAATATGCAGGATGCCGTTGCTGTGCTCAGCTTTTACACTATGCGTAAATCTGCAGGCTCACTCAATATAGGCGAGGGCAACTATTCCGATGCGACACTTGATACGACTATGGGAAAGATGGCGCTTAAATTTGCACATTATAACGGAATACGCCTTTACAGCATGGATAAGCTTAATGCGGATAAGCAGCTTACAATGAAGGATGCGGCATGCATATTGCTTCAGCTTGACGAGGTTGTCGGACTCAATAAATCCGGCGGAAACGTTCATGCGACTCCGATGCTTAAACAGGAGTACCCGTATCCGGCAAATGCATCGGATTATGCGTATATATTAAAAGAAGTTCCGTGGAATATATATGAAACTCCGATTAACGGAGCAGACCGACCTGTTGACTCATACGAATATGCGGTAAACTTCACCTCGATGCTGACAAACTTCCTTAAAGACACAGCAAAGCTTGTACCGGAATCTGTCAAGGTTGAATGGACTTTTTATCCGTCGATGGTTGTTAAGACAGACAATGAGGTTATTATGCGTGCAGGCTTGAGGATTTTAAAGAATGACAATAATCTGAGCCTTAATGAAATTTTCGGCAGAAATACACTTGACAAAACCTATGACGGTGATGTATTCTTTATAGATATAACCACAGGAACACCTATACTTGATATAGTGGTTGATACAAGTGATTATAATATAATAAGAGCGTTTAATTAAACATGAGTCGGATACAATATGACTTAAACGGGAAAATTTAAGAAAATACGGCGTTAAAATGCTCGATGATACTTTACTGAAAGGACTGACATAATGAAGGAAGAATTCAGAATAGGTGACATTATCGACCTTCTTCTGCCCAAGTGGCCGCTGATTTTGATAAGCGGACTGATACTTGCAATAATTGCATATCTGTATTCGTCATTTTTTATAACACCGATTTATCAGGCAAGCGGAACCTTGTATGTTACCGGTGATGTAAAAAACTCAACGGAATATGTGCAAAAGGACACAAGCCTCAGCGACCTTATGCTTTCTCAGGAGCTTGCAAAGACATATGGACAGATTCTCAGCAGCAACACGTTTTTCAAGGCGGTTGCAGAGAAAAACGGCAGAGGCTATGACTATGATTATATACAAAGAATAACAACAATCACAAATGTTGAGGAAACCGGTATATTGTATGTTGCGGTAAAGCATCCTAATCCGCAGATAGCGTATGAGATTACAAATACCATATTAGAGCTTGCTCCGGATGAACTTGCAAGGGTTGTTGTAAGCGGAAGTGCCAATATCATAGATGCAGCGGATTTGCCGGAACAGCCTATCTCACCGAATATTCCGAAGAATACTCTGATAGGCGGCTTTCTGGGCGTGTTTATTGCTGCGGCAATAATCTTCCTGAGAGATTTATTTGACAATACGCTTAAAACTCCGGATGAAATTGAAAATTCGTTTGGCGTTCCGGTGCTTGGCATGGTTCCGCATATAGAAACGTAAAATTGACTTTGTGCCGCGGCTTTTATGCCGCGGCATTGTTTATTGTTAATAGCCTTATAAAAAACTTTATACGAAAAGTAATATTATATGCAATTTTAAGTTTCTGCATACTTGCAATTTTTCGGTATTTATGGTATTATATCCAGATAAGAAATTCAGAAAAGAGATGATAGCATGACGCTTCAGCAGGTTCAGGAGCTGGATAAAAACTATTATATGAATACTTTCGGTATGCGTACGCCGGTTTGCTTTACGGAGGGCAGCGGAATAACACTTACCGATACAGAGGGTAAAAAATACAAGGATTTTTTTGCCGGAATAGCGGTTAATTGCCTCGGATATGCATATCCGAGAATGGTCAGAGAACTGCAGGAGCAGATTGCAAAGCTGACTCATGTATCAAACGTATTTTATACGGAAAATCAGGCGCGGCTTGCGGAGCTTTTGGTAAAGAACAGCTGCGGTGACAAGGTGTTTTTTGCCAATACCGGTGCAGAGGCAAACGAGGGTGCGATAAAGCTTGCCAAAAAGTATTTTGTAGAAAAAAATCAACCGGAAAAACGTGAGTTTATTACTCTGCGTAACTCCTTTCACGGCAGAACTCTTGCAACGGTTGCCGCAACCGGACAGGAAAAATATCAAAAGCCGTACAGACCGCTGATAGAAAAGTTTATTCATGTTGACGCAAACGATATAGACGGTCTGCACAGTGCAATGAATGAAAACACCGCGGCACTTATGATAGAGCTTATACAGGGCGAGGGCGGAGTTATTCCGCTTAATAAGGAATATGTTGACGCAGCTGCGAAACTGTGCAGAGAGAATAATACACTGCTTATAATTGATGAGGTTCAGACAGGAATAGGACGTACGGGAAAGATGTTTGCTTATGAATGGTACGGAATAGAACCGGATATCGTGACTATGGCAAAGGGACTTGGCGGAGGAATCCCCATTGGCGCCTTTGTTGCAAAGGCGGAGGTTGCAGCGGCATTTAAACCGGGCGACCACGGAACAACCTTCGGCGGAAACCCTCTGTCGGCACGTGCAGGACTTGTGGTTGTGGACGAGCTGTTAAATAATGGGGTTCTTGAAAATGCCGCAAAGGTCGGCGAGTATTTTATGGCAGAGCTTAAAAAGCTTGTTGGGGTATGCACAAAGATAAAGGAAGGCAGGGGCAAGAGCCTTATAATAGGCGTTGCGCTGAACGGCGATATATCAAAGGAAATAACCGCGGCTCTGCGCGATAAAGGATTTATAGTCGGAACTGCCGGCGCAAGTGTTTTAAGAATAGTTCCGCCGCTTATTCTGACTGAGGCGGATGCCGATGATTTTACCGCAGCATTAAAAGAGGTTTGCAAATAAGATTATATAGCCGGAGAACCGAGAATATCTGTTCGCTTCAGTCCGGCGAAAAGGAGAGTATAGAGATGGAGCATTTTATAAGTATACATGATATAACACGTGATGAGTTTAACGGTCTTATGGATTTGGCAATAAAGCTGAAGAAGGAACAAAAGGCAGGTATAAAGCATCATATTCTTGAGGGCAAGACGCTGGGAATGATATTTACAAAATCATCTACCAGAACGAGGATTTCGTTTGAGGTGGGGATGTATCAGCTCGGCGGTCATCCGATGTATTTAAACGCAAACGATATGCAGCTTGGCAGAGGCGAGAGTATTTATGATACAGCCAATGTAATGAGCCGTTTTGTTGACGGAATTATGATTCGTACATATGCGCATCAGGATGTACTTGACCTTGCAAAATACGGCACTGTTCCTGTTATCAATGCTCTGACGGATTATCTGCATCCGTGCCAGGCTATGGCAGATCTTATGACTGTATATGAGCATAAGGGGAAGCTTGAGGGACTTAAGCTTGCGTATGTCGGCGACGGAAATAATGTTGCACATTCGCTTTTGTATGCATGTGCAAAAGCAGGTATGCATATGTCGGTTGCAACACCTGCAGGATATGAGTGTGCTGCAGAGGTTGTGGCAAATGCGAAGGATGATGCAAAAGAAACAGGCTCCCAAATATTTATTACCAATGACCCGGCTGAGGCGGTGGCAAACGCTGACGTTGTATGCACCGATACCTGGGTAAGTATGGGACAGGAAGCGGAAAAGGCTGAGCGCAGAAAAATTTTTGCTGATTATCAGGTTAATACAGAACTTTTCGGAAAAGCTAAGGATGATGCAATATTTATCCATTGTCTGCCGGCGTACCGCGGATACGAGGTAACAGAGGATGTAATCGACGGCCCGCGTTCGGTTATATTTGATGAGGCGGAAAACCGTCTGCATGCTCAAAAAGCGGTACTTGCAACCCTTATGGGTTAATATCGGAGGGGATAATTTATGGAAAGCAGCTTATATGCATTTGAGGTTAAACATGCCACCGAGGAGGATATTCCGGCAATTCACAAAATCACGAAGGACGCATTTTTGAAATACTGTGAGATGGCAGAACTTGACTATGATATAGAGGCGTTGAACGAAACCTATGACGATATCCGCAGGGATATAGAAACAAAGAATGTTTTTGTTGTAAGAATAGATGACGATCCGGTCGGAGCTGTCCGTGTAGAGCTTTTGCCCAACGGAGAGGCATATCTCAGCCGTTTTGCGGTTGTGTCGCATCACAGAAACAACGGTATCGGTAAGATTCTTATGAATGTTGTGGATAAAATAATGCGTCAGAACAATATAAAGATTTTAAGACTGCATACTGCGGCAAAGGTAGCTGCGCTTATACGCTTCTACTATGGCAGAGGTTTTTATATAGCAAGCGTTGAAAACAGCCGCGGCTATCCGAGAGCGGAACTGATAAAGGAATACAAATAGAGTTCATATTGAAAGGAATGAAACACAGATGAAAATAAGAGAGTTGTTTACAAATGTGCAGACAGACGGTGCAGAGGTAAGCGTAAACGGTTGGGTACGTACACTGCGTGTTTCCAAAAACTTTGGTTTTATAGAGCTTAACGACGGTTCTTACTTTAAAAACCTTCAGGTGGTAATAGAAGCTGACAAGCTTGATAACTTTGCTGAGCTGTCAAAGCAGAATGTCGGCGCAGCTCTGCGCGTAAAAGGCATATTGGCACTTACGCCCGATGCAAAGCAGCCCTTTGAGGTCAAAGCCGAATCGGTTGAGATTGAGGGCGTGAGCGCACCGGAGTATCCGCTGCAGAAAAAACGTCATTCAATGGAATTTTTGCGTACAATTCCGCATCTGCGCGCCAGAACAAATACATTTTCGGCAGTTTTCCGCGTACGTTCGCTGGTCGCATATGCAATACACAAGTTCTTTAACGAGCGTGGCTTTGTATATGTGCATACTCCGCTGATTACCGGAAGTGACTGTGAGGGCGCAGGCGAGATGTTTCAGGTAACAACTCTTGATATGGATAATATACCCAGAACAGAGGATAATGTGGTAGATTACGGCAAGGACTTCTTTAACAAAAGAACATCTCTTACCGTAAGCGGTCAGCTTGAGGGCGAGGATTTTGCGATGGCTTTCGGTGATATATATACCTTTGGCCCGACCTTCCGCGCAGAAAATTCAAATACCACCCGTCATGCGGCTGAGTTCTGGATGATAGAGCCGGAAATCGCATTTGCAGATCTTGAGGATGATATGTGTCTTGCAGAGGATATGCTTAAATTTATCATCAGATACGTGCTTGAAAACGCGCCTGAAGAAATGAAGTTCTTTAACAGCTTTATAGATAAAGGCTTGCTTGAAAGACTTGATAACGTTGTGAGCAATGAGTTTGGCAGGGTTACCTATACCGAAGCGGTTGAACTGCTTAAAAAGAGCGGAAAGGATTTTGAATATCCCGTATCGTGGGGCATGGATCTTCAGACCGAACACGAGCGTTATCTGACCGAGGAGGTATTTAAAAAACCGATATTTGTTACCGATTATCCAAAAGAAATCAAGGCGTTTTATATGCGTCTGAATGATGATGGCAAAACGGTTGCGGCAATGGATTGTCTTGTTCCCGGCATAGGCGAGATTATCGGCGGCAGCCAGAGAGAGGAACGCTTAGATATTCTTCTGGACAGAATGAAGGAAATGGGACTGAATGAGGCGGATTATGCACATTATTTGGATTTAAGACGCTTCGGCGGCACAAAGCACGCAGGCTATGGACTGGGATTTGAACGTGCGATTATGTATCTTACCGGCATGGGCAATATTCGTGATGTGCTGCCCTATCCGAGAACGGTCAATAACCTGTATTAAGGAGCTGATTTTATGATATGGCGCATTATTGTTGCGGCAGTATTGATTTATATAGTAGTAAGACGTGCCAATCTGGCGGCAATACCTGCAAAGATGGCATACAGCAAGCGCGATTATCCAAAGGCAATGAAGATTTTTAAGATTGCCGATAAAATAGGCAATCTTAATGTAAATAACAAAATGCTGCTGGGTTATGTATGCCTGCGCTGCGGAGAGCTTGACGAGGCACGCAAGCATTTGCGTTTATGCTCAACCCTTACAAGACACGGAAGCGCGGAGCGCAATCAGATAAACAACCTTTTGGCGCTGGTAAGCTGGAAAGAAGGCAATCTTTCAGACGGAATAGAAATTCTTGAGGAGATAATCGACAGCGGGTATAAAACCACGGTTGTTTATCAGAACCTCGGAATCTTTTATAATCTGAGCGATGACAAGGAAAAGGCGCTTAAATTTAACCTTGAGGCTTATGATTATAACAGTGATGATGACATTATCTGCGATAATCTTGCCTACTCATACGCCGCGTGCGGAGAGTACGAAAAGTCAGAGGAGCTTTATAAAAAGATGATGGATAACGATCCACTGCCAAGATTTCCTGAGGCGTATTACGGATATGGCGAGGTTTTGATTAAGCTCGGCAAAAAGGACGAGGGCTTGGAAATGATACGCAAGTCACTGGAAAAACCGTTTTCTTATCTCAGTATAAGAACAAAAGAGGAAATAGAAGAGCTTTATAAAAGTTATGCAAATTAAATATGATATACGCTGTCCGCATTTATGCGGGCAGCGTTTTTTATAATTTTCGGCTGTCGGTATGCTGTTTACATTTTCTCGGTTTTACATAGATTTTACAAAACATGCCTTTCGGATTTGACTTTACGGGTTTAGAATTATACTTGTAAAAAGAAAAAGACAAGAAAAAAAGGAGTTTTGTAAAATGAAAAAGATGATCAGTATCACACTTTGCGGGCTGCTTGCGGTAATGCTTTTGGCAGGCTGCGTAAGTCAAAACGGAGCAGATAAGCCTGCGGCAACAGAAACACAGCAGACAAGCGGGGGAAGCGTATCAACAGATGGTTCAACATCTATGGAAAAGGTAATAGGCGCACTCGGTGAATCCTTTATGAAAGAAAATCCCGAAGAAACCTTTACATATAATCCGACGGGCTCAGGCTCCGGTATAACGGCAGTAAGCGAGGGACGCTGCGATATAGGTCTTTCAAGCCGTGCATTAAAGGATGAGGAAAAGGCAAACGGTCTTCAGGAAACCGTGCTTGCATATGACGGAATCGCGATAATCGTTAATACACAGAATTCTGTAGAGGATTTAAGCGTAGAGCAGATAGCGCAAATCTATACCGGTGAAATCACAAACTGGAAAGATGTCGGCGGTACAGACGGAGAAATCGTTTTAATAGGCAGAGAGGCAGGAAGCGGTACAAGAGATGGCTTTGAATCAATTACCAAGACAAGCGACAAATGCAAATACCGTCAGGAGCTGACCTCAACAGGCGACGTTATTACAACGGTTTCTCAAAATCCAAATGCAATCGGATATGCTTCACTGGCATCGGTTAAAAACACTGTTAAGGCTGTTTCGGTCGGGGGAGTTGAGCCTACAGAGGATACTGTAAAGAGCGGTCAGTATGTTGTTCAGCGTCCGTTTGTTCTCGTTACCAAAAAGGATAAAGAACTTAGCGGAACACCAAAGAAATTCTTTGACTATATAACTTCATCCGGTGCGGCGTCAATCATCAGCGCAGCAGGAGCGGTTGCGGCAAACTAAAATAATATCATCAGCACAGAGTATTTTGCTCTGTGCTGATGCACGGAGTAATTGTTATGAAGAAAAAACATAATGCCAAAAACGCAGTGGAAAATTTTATCCATGCAATATTCCTCATACTCGGTCTTATAACAGTAGGAAGTGTACTTCTTATTACTGTGTATCTGATAATAGCCGGAATCCCGGCTATAACGCAGATAGGGCCGATAAAGTTTTTGTTCGGAAAGACTTGGGCGTCAACCGCGGCAGAGCCGCAGTTCGGAATACTGCCGTTTATTCTGACAAGTGTATACGGTACTGCCGGCGCAATCGTACTGGGGGTGCCGATAGGCTTTATGACGGCGGTTTATCTTGCCAAGCTTGCGCCCAAAAAGCTGAAAACGGTAATAGAGGCGGCTGTCAGTTTGCTCGCCGGAATCCCGTCGGTTGTATATGGTCTTGTCGGAATGTTGGTACTTGTACCGGGAATAAGAAAGGTGTTTAATGTGCCTGACGGATCAAGTCTGCTTACGGCAATTATAGTTCTGGCGGTAATGATTTTGCCGTCGGTTATAAAGGTTTCTCTCACCGCGCTTGAGGCGGTGCCTAAAGAATATGAGGACGCCTCACTGGCGCTTGGCGCAACGCCTGTGGAAACATATCTGCGTGTTTCCGTTCCGGCAGCAAAAAGCGGAATAGCCGCAGCGGTGGTTCTCGGCGTCGGCAG
>CAJLFL010000015.1 GCA_905205855.1 uncultured Eubacteriales bacterium
GGAAAAATGCAGAACATATAGATTTAAAAAAAGGTACGCTGCGGTCATATATTGCCGCTGCTGCGCGTAATTTTGCATTAAAAAGTCTGAACAAACAAAAAGACACCGCCTCTGTTGATGACATTGTCAATCTTTCGGACGAAGCAGATTTTACCGAAGAAAATTCGTTTAATTCCTTCTTATGGGATGCTGTCATGAGTTTAGGTGAGCCGGATAATGAAATCTTTATAAGATTTTATAAATTTGATGAAAAACTTAAAGAGATTTCAAAAGCGACAGGCTTGAATATTTCTACCATAAAAACCAAGCTTTCAAGAGGTAAGCGCAAACTTAAAAAAATTCTATTGGATGCGGAGGAAGCACTATGAACAACAAGAATGATTTATCAAAAGAACTTGGCTTTAAAGCTTTGAATGACACACCCTGCGGAGCTCTTGATATCAACATTCAAGGTATAAAGCAAAAGGTCGGCACCAAGCTTGATTCCGCATATACAGAAAGGAAGATAACTGTTATGAAATTAAGAAAAAAGGTGTCGCTTGTCGCGATAGCGGCAGCGCTGACAATGGGAATTGCCGCATTTGCAGCAAGCGGAATTGTATCAAACTGGTTTAGCTCGTCATCATCCACTCCCGATTACAAGTCGCTTCCGACACAGCAGCAGGTCGTAAAGGATATCGGCTATGAGGCTGTACTTATTGAAAATTTTGAAAACGGATACACCTTTAAAGAGGGCAGCATTGTAAAAAACAATCTTGCGGATGATAACGGCAATTCGATTGAAAAATTCAAATCACTTTCACTTTATTATGAAAAAAATGACGACACCGTAATATTTACACAGGACAAATTTGACTCCCAAATTCCGCTTATGGGTGAAGCTATATCAAGCATAAACGACACCGATATTTACTATTACAGCTATACCAATAAGTTTGTGCCTGCCGATTATAAGCTGACCGAGGCTGACAAAAAAGCCGAAGAAAACGGAGAGCTTGTATTCAGCTACGGAGCGTCTGAGGTAAAAATCAGCAAAATTCAAAGCGTCACATGGCGCAAGGACGGTTTGCAGTACAGCTTAATGCAGATTGACGGCGCGCTGTCTGCAGCAGAGCTTTCGGATATGGCAAAGGAGGCCGCAAGCTATTGATTCTATCCATTCGACTGTCCGCAGTGCAAAACAGGGAGCGGTGATGCTCCCTGTTTTGCAAGCCTTTCATACGGTTTCAGTTGCTTTTCTGTATTGCCTCGGCGACATTGAGTATTTGGCTTTAAAAAGCTTGCTGAAATAAAACTGATCCGGAATACCTACAGATTCCGCTATACTGCTTATGCTGTCATTACTTTGCAAAAGCTGTTCGCTTGCGGCGGATAATCTGTAATCATTCAAATACTTAACCGGAGAAACCTCAAAGGCTTTTTTAAACACCGCATATAAATTTGATTCTGACATATTCATAACATCAGCCATATCATGAACAGTAATATTTTTCATATAATTCCGCGAAATAAACTCCGTAAGAACATACAGCCTTTCATTTCTTACTGCGCTTTTCTCATGCGCCGTTTCAAGCAAATGCTTTATAATCTGATAGATACCGCTCATCTTATCACAGACCGAATTTGCCTTGTCAAGAAAGTCAAAATCCTTGTCAAGTTTATCGGTTGCGGACCTGTCCGGAATAACAGGAAAATCAAAAATATCATCCGGACGGTATTTACGGTTTATAATTATGTCTATCAGAATAAACCTCATTTTAAAATTAGCGGTTTTGGGGTTATTATGATGAATAATTTTTTGCGTCACAAGCGACGGAGCAATAAATATTCCTCCGCTGCCTGTACTGTATTCTTTACCGTTATTGATTTTTATTCCGTAAGAACCGATTTTGGATTGAACAACAGACAGTGATTTAAGCTGTTTTGTATGAACCACTCCGTCCATATCATATATTGTATCGCTGAAGTAATAATAACTTTTTATATCAATGTTTTCTATTTGCATACAATCGCCCCGTTTTAATAGAATTATACATATTTTAAATTATATTGTCAATAGACAAAAAAGCCGATATACACTAATATATAAGGCAAGATATGAATTGCGGAGGAATATAATATGGAATTTTATACATCTTCTAAGCACAAAAGACCGATACGGCTGAGCGAGAATACAAGGCAATTTGCATATGAATCTCTTAATCACAAATACGGACTTGACACAGACAAAACCCCATACATAAATGTAAATCATATAGAAGGCTATGAAAAGCTTTCTCCGCTTGAGCAATATAATCTCGGTATGTATGAAATTGTAACCAAAGCACCCATACGAATTTGCAGCGGAGAGCTTATAAGCGGAGCTGCGACTCTGGGCAACGCAAAGGAGCATATGTTCCCCGTTATGCACGATTATCTGCCAGTAGGCGATTATTCCACAGGCGTAAGCCACCTCACCACAGACTTTTTTGAAGTTCTTGAGATAGGCATGGACGGAATACGAAAAAAGGCAGAGGAAAGTCTTTTAAAGCATACCGATACGGAAAAACAGGAATTTATCAAAAGCTGTCTGCACTGCATTGACTGTATGGAAATATGGCACAAGAGATATATAGACGAGCTGACAAAACGCAAAGGCTTTGGAAAAACAATTAAAAATCTTAAACAGGTTCCGTTTAAGCCTGCGCGAAGCTTTTATGAAGCAGTGCAAAGTATATGGTTCTGCTTTGCGTTTATGCGGCTGACCGGAGTGTGGCCGGGGATAGGCAGAATAGATGTAATGCTTGGGAAATACCTTAAACATGATATACAAACAGGCGTATTGACGATTGACGAGGCACGTGAGATACTTGCACACTTTTTTATAAAGGGCTGTGAATGGATTGACGGAAAGCCGGTTCTCAGCGGAGATGCCCAGCACTATCAAAATATCATCTTATCCGGAACAGATGAAAACGGAAATGATGTCACAAATGAAGTCACAATGCTTGTACTTGAAATTATTGAGGAAACAGGCATAAGCGATTTTCCGATAACGGTAAGGATAAACAAACACAGTGATGAGCGGTTTATCATGCGGCTTGCGGAGGTAATAAGATTCGGCGGCGGTATAATTGCCGTATACAATGAAGATTTGATACTTGAATCACTCAATCAAATGGGTTATCCTAAGGATGAAGCAATAAAATTTGCAAATGACGGCTGCTGGGAAATACAAATTCCCGGCAAGACAAACTTCAGCTATGTGCCGTTTGACGCATTAAGAATACTTCAGGAGGAAACGCTTAACAAATATGACGGAGAGATAGGCTTTAAAGACTTTGATGAACTGTCGAGCAAATATAAGTCCGACATAAGAAGACGGGTAAAATCTATTTTTGAAAACATTGTCTTGCCTGTATTTAAAGATAAAGAATTTAACTTTAAGCCCGAAAAGCCATGCAGCGTTGTATCTCTGTTTGAGCATCCGTGTATAGAAAAAGGCTTGTCATATAAAGAGGGCGGAACGGAATATACTGTTATTTCTCCGCACATAGGCGGACTTCCGGATGCGGTGAACAGTTTGTATGCAATAAAAAAAGCCGTATTTGATGAAAAACTGATAACATTTAATCATTTTATGAAAATATTAAAAAACAACTGGGATAATGAAGAAGCCTTTCGCAAACGGCTTTTGAATGATTATGTATACTTTGGAAACGACAATGACGAGGTTGATATGATTGCAGCAGAGCTTTTGGATGATTTCTCCGATGCATGTATGGAGTATGACAGAACAACTCCGATAAGATTTGTAAGCGGTGTAAGCACCTTTGGCAGACAGATTGAATGGATGCCGGCAAGAGCAGCAGTGCCATTCGGCAGAAAGAAAGGCGAGGTTCTGTCAGGGAATATGTCTCCGACGCCCGGAACGGATAACAGCGGCGCAGCGGCAATTATTAAATCCTACTGCAAGGCAGACCTCAGAAAGCAATACACCGGCGCCGCTCTTGACATCGGCTTTGTGCCGTCAAATATAGACAGCGAAAACGCGATTTTGGCAATAAGCGGACTTATAAAAGGCTTTGTACTGCTTGGCGGCTGCTTTATGCAAATTGATACAACCGATGCAGATATTCTCAGAGATGCACAGAAGCATCCCGAAAACTACCAAAATTTGTCCGTACGTGTGTCCGGATGGAATGCAAGGTTTGTAACAATGAATAGGGAATGGCAGGATATGATAATCGAGCGGACAAAATAAACGAGGAAATCCAATGAAAGCAATAATTTTTGAAATACAAAGAACTTCATTTGTTGACGGGCCGGGTATAAGGACTACCGTTTTCTTCAAAGGCTGCAATCTGCGCTGCAGATGGTGCCACAATCCGGAAAGTCAGCAGCCGATGCCGCAGATGATGTATTTTAAGGATAAATGCACCGGCTGCGGAGAATGCAGAAAGGTCTGCCGGTATAACTTTGAACGCTGTGACCTTTGCGGAGAATGTGTAAAGCACTGTCTGTATAATGCACGGAAAATCTGCGGCAGGGAATATACCGTTGATGAAGTTTTTGATGAAATAAAAAGGGATAAGGTTTTTTATGACATCTCAGGAGGCGGCGTTACATTCTCCGGCGGAGAATGTATGCTTCAGACAGAATTTCTTGCGGAGATACTCAAAAAATGCAGAGAAAACGGAATAAATACCGCAGTTGATACAGCCGGAGATACGAAATTTGAGTGTTTTGAAAAGGTAATTCCGTATACAGATATATTTTTGTATGATATTAAGGCTTTAAGTGACAACATACACATCAAATACACCGGAGCCTCAAACAAAAGAATACTGGAAAACCTGCGGCGTATTTCCGAGGACGGGCGCTGTGACATAATTATACGCATACCGGTTATACCGACCGTCAATGATAACCCTAAAGAATTAAAGAAAATTACTGATTTTATCAAAAAAATAAACTGCAAAAAAATTGAATTTTTGCCATACAACCCTATGGCAAAATATAAATACGACGCGCTGGATATGGAGTTTTATAATTATGTGCAGGAGTAGCTGATTCCGTCTGCAAAAGGTTTGACATTGCTAACCCATTATGTTATAATTTAACATGTTATTTAATAATTATAAGGGGTATACCGAATGAAAATACATGAATCAGCCGAAAACTATCTTGAGGCAATTCTTATGCTGCACAAAAAACACGGCTGTGTGCGTAGTATAGATGTTGCAAATCATCTTGGCTTTACCAAACCGAGCGTTTCGGTTGCGATGAAGGCCTTTCGCGAAGAAAAATATGTCACTGTTGACGGCGACGGCAATATAAACCTGACCGAAAAGGGATTAAAAATTGCCGAAAAGGTCTATGAACGTCATCAGATAATAGCCGCGGCTCTTATCGCTCTTGGGGTTGATGAGGAAACAGCTTACGGCGACAGCTGCAAAATAGAACACGACATAAGCGAAACAACCTTTACAAAATTAAAGGAACACTTAAAGCGACATAATATTACGCCCGCAGACTAAGTTTTCCTTGATTTTACACGGAATTTGCTGTATAATTGTTTAAAACAATTAACAGGAAGGTTTTTTACTATGCATCCAAAACAACTCAGAAATTCTTTTTTACTGCTTATTGCCGCAACAATATGGGGTACGGCTTTTGTCGCACAGCGTTCGGGTATGGATTATCTTGGACCTTTTGCCTTCACATTTTTAAGAAATATGATTGGCGCAGCGGTGCTGATACCGGTTATCCTTATGAGCAAGGAAAAGTCCGAAAGTTCAAAGGCGCTGATTATCTCCGGTGTACTAAGCGGTATTGCTCTCGGACTTGCAACATGTCTGCAGCAATACGGTATGCTTTATACCTCGGTCGGCAAAGCAGGCTTTCTCACTGCTCTTTACATAATCATTGTGCCTGTTTTAGGTATATTTTTCAGAAAGAAATGTCCGCTTGTAGTCTGGATTGCGGTTGTTATGGCAATAATCGGCGTATATCTGCTGTGTATAACCGAAGGCTTCAGTATAAACAAAGGTGATATATTTGAATTTTTATGTGCCATTGCCTTTGCCGTTCAGATACTTATAATATCAAAATATTCTCACAGAGTAAACGCTTATCGCTTTGCTTGTATTCAGTTTTTGTCAGCAGGCTTTTTTGCTCTGATACCTATGTTTATAACAGGCGAGAGTTTTACATGGACTCAGATTCAAACGGGATGGTTTCCGCTGGTATACACCGGTGTGCTTTCAAGCGGAGTGGCTTATACACTGCAGATCGTAGGCGAGCGTGACCTTAATCCGGCAGCTGCCGCTCTTATCATGAGTCTTGAATCCTGCATCTCTGCAATTTCAGCATGGCTTATATTGGGACAGTCGCTCTCCCTGCGCGAAATTATCGGCTGCGTCATAATGTTTGCCGCAATTATTCTCGTTCAGCTACGCAGAAATTAGATTTATAAAAATAACAGCTTTAAAAGAGGATAGAATTATGGAAACAAGAGTTGCCGTACTGAGCATTATAGTTGAAAATCCCGATTCCGTTGCAGCGGTAAACCGTCTGCTGCACGAATACAGCGGATATATAATAGGCCGTATGGGCATCCCCTACAGAGTTAAAAAAATAAATATAATAAGCATTGCCGTTGACGCACCTCAGGATCTGATAAACTCCCTTACCGGAAGTCTTGGCAGACTTGACGGCATCACGGCAAAGGCTGCATATTCAAAAATATAATAAAAAATTCTAAAAAGAAAGACATCCATCTGACTTTAAAGAAAGGAACAACATTATGCCTGCTTATAACCCAAAATCGCTTAACGCAGAGGAGTTTATCAATCACAGCGAAATCATTGATACACTGCGTTATGCCGAAGAAAACAAAAACAATGTCAAGCTTATCGACAGCCTTTTGGAAAAGGCAAAACCCCAAAAAACCGAAAACGGAGTACACTGTGAGGGACTTACCCACCGCGAGGCGTCGGTTCTGCTCGCCTGTGATATTCCGGAAAAAATTGAAGAAATCTATCGCATAGCAGAGGAAATCAAGCTTGCCTTTTACGGCAACAGAATCGTTATGTTTGCGCCGCTTTATCTGTCAAACTACTGCGTAAACGGCTGTCTTTACTGTCCGTATCATTTAAAAAACAAGCACATTCCGCGCAAAAAGCTTACTCAAGAGGAAGTAAGAGCCGAGGTCATCGCACTTCAGGACATGGGGCACAAGCGCCTTGCAATAGAGGCAGGCGAAGACCCTGTAAATAACCCCATTGAGTATATTTTAGACTGTATAAAAACTATCTACGGCGTTCATCACAAAAACGGCGATATACGCCGCGTAAACGTTAACATTGCCGCAACTACGGTTGAAAACTATCGCAGGCTGAAGGACGCAGGCATCGGAACATACATATTGTTTCAGGAAACTTATCACAAGGAAAGCTATGAGCATCTGCATCCGACCGGCCCAAAACATAACTATTGCTATCACACAGAGGCAATGGACAGAGCAATGGAGGGCGGCATAGATGATGTCGGACTTGGCGTGTTATTTGGTCTTGAAATGTATAAATACGAATTTGCCGGACTTCTTATGCACGCCGAGCATCTTGAGGCTGTGCATGGTGTAGGCCCGCATACCATCAGTGTTCCGAGGGTAAAACGTGCCGATGATATTGATCCCGATGCCTTTGACAACGGAATATCCGATGAAATTTTTACAAGGCTTATTGCCTGTATCCGTCTTGCCGTACCTTATACGGGAATGATTATCTCCACCAGAGAATCGGAGGCTGTCCGCAAAAAAGCGCTTAACGTAGGAATATCTCAGATAAGCGGAGGCTCGCGCACCTCTGTCGGCGGTTATACCGAAGAGGAACGTCCGCACGATACGGAACAGTTTGACGTATCCGATCAGCGCACACTTGACGAGGTTGTGCAGTGGCTTATGGAAATGGGATTTATTCCGTCATTCTGCACTGCCTGTTACAGAGAGGGCAGAACGGGTGACAGGTTTATGAGCCTGTGTAAAAACGGACAGATTTTAAATTGCTGTCATCCAAACGCATTGATGACGCTGACAGAATTTTTGGAGGATTATGCCTCTGATAAGACAAAAAAAATCGGCTATAATCTGATTGATGCCGAGCTTGAAAAAATCCCTAAAGAAAAGGTGCGTAATATCGCACGCCAAAATATTGAAGATATTAAAAATTCCAACAGACGGGATTTCAGATTTTAAAATTAAAGCCGCGCAGCTGCGCGGCTTATTTCTTTTTCAGTATAACTGCATATTTCGGCATTGGCAAATTAAACTCATTTGTCTGTTTTCTAATAATTTCAAACTCACGATTATTTATCATCTCGGTTATACGCAATGCACACCATCCGTCACCAATGCCAAGGTGATACCTTTGCAAAACATTGCCAATCAGAGCAGATTCCGAAATCTCCGCGCTCATTTGCTCTGCCTCACGGCGTATAAATTCATCATAAAAATCCTCTGCCACGCCGACAAGTCTGCCGTTTACTACAGCGCGCAGCGGCGCAGTTTTCACACGCTGCCATACAGAGCGCATATACTCTTTTTCTTCCTCTTTCAGTTCGGTACAATTTTGGGCAAAGCCGCATAATTCCTTTGAATCCAGTTCACCGCTGCAGGAAATATCAACAAGCTTTCCGCTTCTGTTTATTGTTTTTGGAAGTCTTACTGTATAAATCGTATTGCCGCCGTCTAAAAATTCTGCCAGAAAGTACAGTCCGCAAATCTCGTCCGGCATAGACGCACAATACCATATACGCAGCGGCTCGTCAGCAGAATATTTCTTCAGGCGCTTTAAGTTCTCAATACTTTTCTCTGCCTGCATTGCAGAAATTTCCACGCCAAAGTCAAAGCATGCATTATGCTGACATTTTATGACCTCAGTACGCCCCGATTCAAAGTTATCCCCGGACGCATCTCCGATACTCAGACATAAATCTATTTCGCAGATATCGCCTATTGTCTTATCTGTACCGCGCACAGCCTTAAGGGCTCCTGCTGCACTCTGACCAAGCACAACCTCAATCATTGTTCTTCCTCCTGTCATTGCAGCGCATAACAAGCAAAACTCCTTTATCAAAAGAAATATACGCCTCGTCCTCTTTGTCAAATTCGTTCCCGCAGGTCAAGGTAGAACCGGCATCAAGTCGTAAATTTTCTGCCGTGTATTTAAGTCCCTTTATTGTAAGCTTGTCAACTGTTCCGCAAAAAGGAAAAAAAGATAAGTATTTTTTTTCGCTCCGTCTGATATGAAACGGCTTATTCTCCATCCATATCTCATTGCACGCATCTGCAAGTCTTATTCTGACGCCCTTTTTAAGTCCGTAAAGCAGCAGATTATAATTTGCATATTCATGATCAAGTCTGCCGCCGGTCGCGCCTAAAAGCAGTATGTCCGTACAGCCTTGCTCTATAGCGTAATCAACGCACAATGCCGCATCGGTATCATCCTTTTCAGACGGATAAATTCTGTGCGGTATATCCTCCGGATACGGTTTTGATGCGGAATCGCAATCGCCTATTATTATATCGGGTGTCAGTCCCATCTCAGCAGCATACTCCCATCCGCCGTCAGCACAAATAAGTATGGTATCCTCCGAAAGCTCTGCTGATACATCAAGGTCAATAAAGCTGCTGCATAGTATAACTGCGTTTTTCATGCTAATTCTCCTCCGCAATTTTACGCAAAGCGGAAACCGCAGCTGTTCTGTCGTCAGCGCCGAACACTGCAGAACCGGCGACAAATACGTCTGCTCCGGCAGCTGCCGGCATCTTTATTGTTTTTATTCCGACACCGCCGTCAACCTCTATCTCCGCCGCGGGATTTTCCTTATCCAGCATACCGCGCAGCTGTGAAATCTTATCATTTACTTCTGTTATGTAAGACTGTCCGCCAAAGCCCGGCTCTACGCTCATCACAAGCACAAGTTCATAATTCTTAATGACATTTTTAACAGCCTCCGCAGGCGTCTTTGGCTTTATTGAAATTCCTGCTTTTATACCGCATGAATGAATCATATCGGCAAGCTCAATCATTTTTTCATCGCTGCCTGCCGCCTCTGCATGAACGGTAATCAAATCTGCACCGGCATCTGCAAACGCCTTTATATAGCTTTCCGGGTTGCTCAGCATAAGATGTACGTCAAAAAACATACCGCATATCGGCCGCAGCGCTTTTACAATCTGCGGCGAAAAACTTAAATTCGGCACAAAATGCCCATCCATAATATCAAGGTGCAGATATTCGGCGCCGGTTTTTTCGATTTCCTTTACCTCATTGCCAAGCTGAGTGACATCAGCCGCAAGCAATGACGGCGCAATTTTAATATTCTTATTCATTTTATCTCCTTTTTTTACCTTCGTTTATCTCTCTGACTATTCTGCAATAGCTGTCATGACGCGACGGCGCAATTTTTCCTTCTGATAAAGCATTTAAAACGCCGCAGCCCTTTTCAACCGTATGACTGCAATCTCTGAACCTGCAATTATCCGTGTATTTTTCAAATTCCCTGAACATTCTGACGCAGTCCTCTGCCTCAAGCAATGCAATATCAAACGAGCCAAACCCCGGAGTATCAATAATATATCCGCCAAACTCCAGTGCCGAAAGCTCACTGTGCCGCGTCGTATGCCTGCCGCGCTCTGCGCGGTCGCTTATCTCACCCGTTGCAAAAACCTCGCTGCCGAATACGCGGTTCAGCAGACTTGATTTACCCACGCCCGAATTTCCGGCAAAGACTGTCACCTTATCTTTAAGATGTTCGACAAGCTTATCGGTATTTTCGCCTGTTTCAGCGCTCAGTAATAATACCTCAAAGCCGGCAGTCTTATAGATTTCCGCAATTTCCTGCCCATCATCAATATCCGTCTTGTTAAAGCAGAGCAGTATCTCTGCCCCGGCATATTCTGCCGCCGCAATCATCTTATCCAACAGCAAAAGATTCGGTCTTGGTCTTGCTGTTGCCGTCACTATCGCAACCTGATCCACATTTGCAACCGGCGGTCTTAAAAGCTTGTTTTTCCGCGGCTGCACCGCTTCAACCGCTCCGGTCATGCTCGCCGTATCGGCTGAGATTTCCGCCATATCTCCCACAAGAGGCGTAATTCCTTCTTTACGAAGCACCCCTCTTGCCCTGCATTCAAATACGCCATCGGCGGTATCTACATAGTAGAAACCGCCGATTCCTTTTATAATTCTTCCTTTATACTCCGTCATACTAATCACTTATTCCCGGTGTTGATTCCGATGTACTCGGTGCTTTTGTTACAGCAGGCGTTTCGGTCTTTGCCGGGGTTTCGGTCTTTGCAGGAGTTTCAGAGGTTTGTTTTGGTGCGGAAGTCGGCTTTGCTGTTTCGGTTGCACTCGGTTTTTCCGTCTGCGCTGAAGTTGCGGTTGGCGCCGCGCTCTCCTTTGCATCCTCCGATCCTTTGCTTACACGCAGCGTAACAAGAGTTCCCGGTGTCACAAGCGAACCGCCTGCCGGTTCCTGCGCTATAACCTTTCCTTTTTCAACCGAATCGCTTATATCCTCACGGATATTAACCTGAAATCCCGCCTGTTTAAGGGCCTTTTGTGCCGCATCCTTATCCTGTCCCGCATAGTTTTCAAGTGTAACAGCGTTATTGCCGGCACTTACAGTAACCTTTATAATAAGATTGCTGTTTTTGTTTTTCTTTGTGCCTGCCTCAGGCGACTGCTCTAAAATTGCGCCTGCCGCCTTGTCACTCTGAACCTCTTTATCCTTTATTATGCTGAAACCTTGCTCCTTATACTGATGCTGCGCCTTTTCAAGATCCATGTCTATAAGGTTCGGGATTTCCACTGTTTCTCCGCCGCCGAGGAAGGACAATCCGCCCGTCATTGCAGAAAACGCAAATCCCAATGCCGCAACAACGATAACTGCAGCAAGAATTGCAATAAGCGTTACTTTTCGCTCTTTCTTCTTTTGCTCGCGCTTTGCGCGTTTATCATTTAATTCTCTCAGCTTTCTCTCCTCCGCTTCCTTTTCGGCTTTTTCATCATATCCGATATGATTGTTTTTCTTATCAGCTTTGGAATCCTCATATTTCTTTATATCCGCATCATCTATCGGATCCATCTTTATTGTACTTTCGGTAGTATCCATCGACGGCTGTTCAATAACCCTCTGCTTTTTGCCGCTGATGTCACAGCTTGGATTTCTGAGCACCTTTTCTATGTCCTTTAAAAATTCCTCTGCCGTTGCATATCTGCCGTTCTGCTCTTTATTCATGGCACGCAGAGTAACCTGTTCCATTGCCGGCGGAATATCCGGCTTTATGCTCCGCGGCGGCTTTGGCTGTTCCTGAACATGCTTGATTGCCACAGTCACAGGACTTTCATCCGTAAACGGAAGCTTACCCGTAAGCATCTCATAAAGGACAACGCCGAGTGAATATATATCCGTTCTCTGATCGGTATATCCGCCGCGCGCCTGTTCCGGCGAAAGATAATGAACCGTTCCTATCGCAGTATTTGCCATAGTCATGGTTGTCTGTGCCGCGGACGCTCTGGCAATACCGAAGTCCGTAACCTTTAAAACTCCGTCCGGAGTCATAATTATATTCTGCGGCTTTATATCTCTGTGGATTACCTTATTTTTATGTGCCGCTTCAAGTCCGTCACATATCTGTGCTGCATAGCCTGCTGCCTCTCTCCAGTCAAGCGCACCATTTTCGGCTATATACTCTTTAAGGGTAATACCCTCAACATACTCCATCACTATATAATATAGTCCGTTCTCATAGCCTACATCATAGATTGATACAACATGCGGATTTGATATTCCCGCTGCGGCCTGTGCCTCTACATTAAAACGGCGTACAAACTCTTTGTCATCCTTAAATTCTTCCTTTAAAACCTTTATGGCAACAAAACGATTCAGGAGATTGCACCACGCCTTATAGACATGTGCCATGCCGCCTTTTCCTATTTCTTCAAGTATTTCATATCTGTCAGCTAAAGTTTTTCCTACCAAGTCCATATATTATACCTCCGTAAACCGTATGCATATTACGGTTATATTATCTGTGCCGCCGTGTTCTTTCGCCGATTCTATCAATGCAGACGCCATAGTCCTTGAATCATCTGCATTTCTTATAATACCCTCTATCTCCGCATCCTCAAGCATACCGCTCAGTCCGTCGCTGCAAAGCAACAGGCAATCACCCAAAGCGCAGTCATATTCAAACAAATCTGCCTCTGTATTTATATCTGTACCTATTGCTCTTGTAATAATGTTCTTTTGCGGGTGACAACGAGCTTCTTCTCTGGAAAGACTTCCGCTTGCCACCATTTCTTCAACAACGGAATGATCCTTTGTTATCTGAACAAGACCGTTATTCTTAAACACATAAGCACGGCTGTCACCGACATTGGCTATATACGCCTCAGTATCGCTTATGTATACCGCCACCATAGTAGCTCCCATACCGTTGTGCCGCGCATCTTCCAGCGCCATTTCATAAACCTTTTTATTTGCATATCCGACTGCCTCTGTCAAAGCGCGCGGCGGCACTGCCGATTTGCTGTCGTCGGCAGAGCTTTTTAATACCTCTGCCGCAAATTCAACAGTCTTGCCGCTTGCCACCTCTCCGGCATTATGCCCTCCCATACCGTCGGACAGAATACAAAAGCCGTCAGGCTTTCCGTCATCAAATCCATAGATACAAAAGCTGTCCTCATTAAGTTCTCTGACGCAGCCTATATCGCTTGCGCCGAAAATATCAATTTTCAAGCAGAATTACCTCCTCTCGGATAACCTTTTGGTTGTCCCTATTATACAGATTTAGCTGAAGCTCTCAGCTGACCGCAGGCGGCGCTTATGTCCGCTCCCATTTCTCTGCGTATCGTTGCTGAAATACCTCCGCTTTCCAATATTCTCTGAAACTCCTCAATCTTTGCCCTGCTGCCTTGCTTAAATCCAGTTTCCTTGACAGGGTTTACCGGAATCAGAT
This sequence comes from uncultured Eubacteriales bacterium, assembly GCA_905205855.1. Lineage (GTDB taxonomy): Bacteria > Bacillota > Clostridia > Monoglobales > Monoglobaceae > Ructibacterium. Next base: position 14,012 of record CAJLFL010000015.1, read on the forward strand.
TCACATGGCAAAGCATGCCATGCAAAAGCTTCAGCAGCTTTTCCGCCTCGGCGGAATTATCGTTTACACCTGAAATAAGTGTATATTCAAAAGAAATTCTTCTGTTTGTCTTTTTTATATAATACCGGCATGCCTCCATAAGCTGTGATATACTGTAACGTCTGTTTACCGGCATTATTTCCGATCTCGTTTCATCATCGGCAGCATGAAGTGATACCGAAAGGGTAATCTGAAGCTGCCTGTCAGCCAAATCCTTTATTTTGGGCACAAGTCCACATGTTGACAGAGTAATATGCCTGTGTCCTATATTCAATCCGGAAGGATGATTTACGATTTCCAGGAACTTTAAAACTTCATTATAATTATCAAGCGGCTCGCCTATTCCCATCATCACAATATTGGAAATCCTTTCACCCAAATCCTTCTGCACCGTCATTACCTGTCCTATAATCTCTCCTGCGGAGAGGTTTCGTGCCTTGCCGTTGCGCGTTGAGGCGCAGAATCTGCAGCCCATTGCACAGCCGACCTGTGATGATACGCAAATCGTGTAACCATGATGATATTTCATCAATACCGATTCTATATAGTTTCCGTCCTCTAATTTTAGCAGATACCGCCGCGTTTCGTCAATACGCGAAACAAATTTCTGTTCAATTTTCAGATTCCCCGCAATATATGCCGCATCAAGCCTTTCTCTAAGCGATTTGGACAGATTTGACATTTCATCAAAGCTGTCGACTCCGCGGTAAAGCCATTCAAAAATCTGCTTTGCACGGAACGAAGGCTCGCCCAGCTCATTTCTTACCAAAGCCTCAAGTTCATTATATGTATATGATTTAAGATTTTTCTTTTCAGTCATTTTGTTTTCCGCGGACAGACTAATACTAAGCGTGTCTGAATTTTGCTATATAAAAGCCGCTGCCGCCTGTTTCAAATGTCTGCAGCGTCCGCTCCTCCTCCAAACAATACGCGGTATGTTCTTTTAAAAACCGTCTGGTTTGTTCTTCGTTTTCTTCTTTAAGAATCGTGCAGGTCGAATACACAAGCGTACCGCCTGTTTTTACATATTCTGCGGCATTGCATAAAATTTTGTATTGGATTCTGCAAAGCTCCGGTATATCCTCTGCCGTACGGCGCCACTTTATGTCAGGCTTTTTATGAATAACCCCTATGCCTGAACACGGAACATCCGCAAGAACCCTGTCTGCCATACCGATTAAATCTGTCTTTAATACAGATGCGTCATTTTCCTCTGCCTCAATTATAGAAATCCCAAGTCTTTTTGCCGCACTGTTAATCAATTCAATTTTGTGCGGATGAATGTCAAAGGCACGAACTCTGCCACTGTTTTGCATAAGCTCTGAAATATACGTTGTCTTTCCTCCGGGCGCAGCACACATATCAAGCACAAGTTCGCCGGGCTTAGGATCAAGCGTCTCTGCTGCTGCCATAGAGCTTGTATTCTGCAGAGTATACAACCCATTCTTATATGCCGCAGAGGAGTTTATATTAAGCGCCCCGTCAACATATACACAATTACAGTTTGCCGCTGACAGACTTGCATTTACGCCTTCGTTTTTCAAAATATCCGTCAGTTCTTCTCCTGTTGTTTTAAGACTGTTTACCCTTAGTGTAACAGGATGCGGTTTATGGCTTTCAGCCAGAGTTTTCTCTGCAGTTTCTTCGCCATATTGATTTATCAGCTTTTCTGTCAGCCATACAGGACAGGAATATATTATACTCATACGCTCAGGATTCTTTGACGGATAACTTATATCCTCTCTGCCGCGCGCAATGCTTCGCAGAACTCCGTTTACATATCCCTTTGCCGCGCCGTGTCCGTATTTTGCCGCAAGCTTGACGGATTCATTGCACGCCGCACTGTCAGGCACATTATCCATGCATATTATCTGATAAACACCCATACGCAGAATCTGATGAATCCACGGACTGAGCTTTTTCAGTTTCAGCTTTGAAAACTTTTGTATTATATAGTCCAGCTGAAGTCTGCGCCTGATAACACCCATCATAAGTTCTGTTGCAAATGCACGGTCTGCCGCCGCAAGAGAGCGGTCAGACAAAACATCATTTAATGCTTTATTTGAATACGCGCCATCCGTTTCCGTCTTATAAAGTCCTTTTAATACAATTTCTCTTGCGGATGCCATCAGTCACGTCTCCTGTTTCCGCCGAACAATACTATCAGTCTGAGCAAGCTCATGATTGAAGTAAGCGCCGCAGCAACATATGTGAGTGCCGCAGCCTTAAGCACCGCACGGGCACCGCTGATTTCCTCTTGGTTCATTATATTCTGGTTTTCAAGAGTAACAAGCGCACGGCGGCTTGCATTGAACTCAACCGGCAATGTTATCAGCTGAAACAAAACCGTAGCGGAAAACAGAATGATTCCCACATCAATCAAAACCGGAAATATTCCGCCCGCACCGGCAAATATAACTCCTATCAGCAATATCGGCATTGACAAGCCGTTGCACACATTTACAAATGGAACTATTCCGTTACGAATTTTTATCGGAGTATATCCCACGGCGTGCTGCACCGCATGACCCACCTCATGTGCGGCAACACCGATTGCACCGACTGAGGTTGATGAATATGTCGCTTCGGATAACCTTACAACATTGCTTTTTGGATCAAAATGATCGGTAAGATTTCCGGCAACACGCTCTATTTTAACCTGATACAGACCGTTCATATCAAGAATACGTCTTGCCACATCTGCTCCGCTGTATCCGTTATGATTATATATCTTTGAGTATTTACCAAAGGTTCTGCTTACATTAGCCTGTGCCCACATTGCAAGCAGCAGCGCCGGCAGCAGAAGTATTATGGTTCTGTCAAAATAAAAGTATGGCATAATCTGACCTCCTTGTTCAGGTATACGGATTTTTATTCCAAAACTGTCCCTGCCTCTATTGTATGTCCGTTTAAATAGCTTGCAACGTGCATACGCTTTCCGCCTTTCATCTGGATCTCGGTTATAACGACGCTTTCTTTGCCCCCGCACACAACCGTAATTCCGTTTTTATCAGCAAGAATTATCTCTCCCTCTGCTCCGTCAGCATTGCCGCCGGCATGGGCGGATATAATCTTCATCGGCTCTCCGCAATAGTTTGAATAACTCATCGGCCACGGGTTTACACCGCGTATAAGATTTAAAATCTCATTCTTCGGCTTTGACCAGTCTATGTGTCCGGTTTCCTTATCTATCATAGGAGCACAACACGATAACGAATCATCCTGTTTTTCTCTCGGCGCGGTTCCGTTTATGATTTCTTCAACGGTTTTGATAAGCAGCTCCGCACCCATAAGAGAAAGCCTGTCATGCAGCTCCCCTGAGGTTTCATTCTCTCCTATCGGTGTTTCTTTTTTGAAAATCATATCGCCGGTATCAAGGCCGCGCTCCATATACATTGTTGTCACACCGGTAACGCTCTCGCCGTTTATGACCGACCATTGAATAGGACCGGCACCGCGGTATCTCGGAAGCAGCGACGCATGGACGTTTATACAGCCAAGCCGCGGAAAGCTTAAAATATATTCCGGCAAAATCTTTCCATATGCAACTACAATTATTATATCCGGCTCTGTGCGTTCCAATACGGGTTTAAGCGCCTCATTTTTCAATGTTTCCGGCTGGAAAACTTCAATTCCGTGTTCCGCCGCACACGCCTTTACCGGCATTGGAATAAGCTTGTGTCCTCTGCCCTTCGGCTTATCCGGCTGAGTAACGGCACCGACAACATCATATCCCGATTTAATTAAAGCTTCAAAGCACGGCACCGAAAATTCAGGCGTACCCATAAATAAAACTCTTATTTTATCATTCATTTAATCACCTATTTTCACGGATATATTATATCACAGGTACATATGTTTATCAAGGTATTTTTTTACACTTTTCTTTATATTTACTTATTATTTTTTTACGTTATGCCATCTA
>CAJLFL010000016.1 GCA_905205855.1 uncultured Eubacteriales bacterium
CTGACTTATATGCTGCAGCTCACCCGGTACTGCAACACGTGAACCGGCAGCACTATATCAATTAACACGACATAATACTACTAGCTCAGTTCAAATTATATCACTAAAACAGGCTAAATGTCAATATTTAATTTCAATTTTAATAGTTTTGTAACAAATAGGCCAACTATGAGTAATAATAGGCCGCCTGTTTCCGCAATATGACGAATAACCCCCTCCCGACTTGGTAAAACTGACTATATTATCATCAATTTTCCGTCATTTCGGGCACAGTGTAAGGCATATCCGCCTCAGGTGCGTAATACATTTTAATACCCTTTTGGGTTCTTGTCAAGTCTTTTTTATAAATAATTGCAATTTCCAATTATTTATGTTATGATTTTTATAAGAATTATGTGAATCGCCGAGCAGCCACATGGGGTTAATCCGGGCGACCACATAGGGTCGCCCCTACGACATTAAACGATCCATAATGTATACGCTGTCTTGTGCGGGCGGATAATATCCGCCACTACGGCGTATTGCAAAATATATGTCCGTATGAAAATAATCATAATACCATTTAATGCGGGCAGATACACAGCATCCATATGGGGATATACAATAAATATATAACGCACACGACAACCCACGCGGGCGGATGCTATCCGCCCCTGCGATATCAAACACACATAATGTTACACGCTATCCGTAGGGGCAGATATTATCTGCCCGAAAAGATGCGGTAAAATTACACAGATATATATTAAGGAAATGAGGGCAGCAATTATGAACAAACCGGCTGAAATATGGCGCGAAAGTATGACATATACGCTTATCGAATGTTTTATTCACACGGTTGTTTCGGCTGTAAAAAATGCTGTGCTTTCCTCTTTTATCCTGAGTATTTGGCTTTGGTTTAACGATAAAATTTTAAACAGCCGCATTGTTCAATACTTTCTTGACCCCAAATACATCACCGACGCATGGTATTCAAGCGGATTTTACCGCAGCGGTACGCGCGGTCTGAGGCGGCTGTCGCAGATCATACCGCCCTGCAGTCTTAACTGGTCGGTGCATTTTACCGGAATTTATCTCGCTTTTCTGCTGCTTACACCGCACACTGCAAAAACGGATAATTTTTTGATGTTTGCGTTTATTATACTTGCTCTGTTTTATCTGTCACACCATCTTAAATACCGTACGGGAACGCTTTTTATGCTTATAACTCTTATTTTGCTTGTGTTCTGGTCGGCTGTTTCGCTTGCCATACCGAAAAAGGCCGCCGAAATGCTTTTTTATCTGCTGACAGGTATAGACTTTTTCTTTCTTATCTCGTCAGCGGTACGCACCGAGGAGGAATTTACCGTAATTCTGCGGTATATCTTTCTTGCGCTTATGTTTTTGTGCATCTGGGGATACTGCCAGCAGAAAATCTTTGATTATACCGCGTATGCCGCGTTTCAGAACAACATCACCTTCGGCGGTATTATAGTTCTGCTTTTTCCGTTTGCCTTTGTATGTCCGATGACATTTTCCTCCGGCAAACGCAGAATACTTTATCTTGCTCTGCTTTTGCTTGTTGTGTTTACCGCTGTGACGGCTACGCAGTCAAAGGCTGCCTTTATCGGATTTTCAGCCGAGCTTCTGCTTATGATAATAATGATTGACTTCCGCTATCTGCCCCTGCTTTTGTTTCTTGCACCGGCGCTTACGCAGACAGCCTTTGAGAACATCTCCGCAATGTGGAACAATCCATCATATTACGGCAATTTTTTCAGCAATTTATATTATACCTTTAAAAATTTCTGGCTGAATGGCTTTGGCATAGACCGCACCACGATAATGAATCTTTACAGCTCCGCCGTTCCGCAGAGCCTGTCTGAGCAGGCGGCAACGGTCAGCTTTGCAAATCTGCGTATAAGTCCTTTATATTATTCTCTTATACTGGAGCTTGGAACAATTTTTCTTATAGTTTTTTTAAGCTATCTGCTGCGGCTGGCACATTCGACGCTGACCTCGGTATTTACGGCGCAGAAAAGATTTAAGCCGTATTTTGCCGCCGGTTTTGCCACGCTTATAGGGATTTCTGTTTCGTCAATGATGGAATCCGCGCTCCTCAGCTGCCGAACTCTGCTGATTTATTGGGGACTTCTCAGTCTGCTGCGCGCATTAAAAATTATTCGTTTCGGTATAGAAAGATAACAAACAGTCCGTTCCGCTATGCGGAACGGACGACCATGCGTGGCACCCCCACGGGTTAATTATCTTTTATCCATATATTCGACACCGGATTCAATCAGCACGTCATCTTTATACACAAGCTTGATTGAGAACAGATTTTCACTTTCGTTAAGCATTTTAAACATCAGCTTGTCGCCCTCCCAGATGTTAAGGCTTGATATATCGCTCTTTTTTACCCATTCCAGCTTGCCCTCGTCACATTCCTTCATCTCTCCGGAAAAACTGTTTGCGGTATACAGGAAAATATATTCCGGCTCAAGATTATTATATATAAATGTCATTATTCCGCGAAAGGTATAGTCCAGAAGCGTAAGACCGGTTTCCTCGGTCACCTCGCGCATAAGGCACTCCTCCGGAGTTTCGCCGGCTTCAAATTTTCCGCCCACGCCAATCCATTTATCCTTATTTACATCATTTTTCTTTGATATTCTGTGCAGCATCAAGTATTTTTCATCCTGCTCTATATAACACAGAGTTGTCTGCAGCATAATCTTCACCTGCCGTCTTTGTATAATAATTTTTATTTGTTAATGCAAAAAGGCCGCCAAACGGCAGCCCTTTTATAAATCATAATCAGTCAACTAACTCCAAAACTGCCATCTCGGCAGCATCGCCGCGGCGGGGACCTATTTTAATTATACGAGTATATCCGCCGTTTCTTTCTGCATACTTCGGAGCGATTTCATCAAACAGCTTTACCACAACATCACGCTTGGTAAGATAACTAAGCGCCTGTCTTTTGGAGTGAAGCGTATTAGTCTTGCCGAGAGTAACCATTTTTTCCGCAAGCTTGCGTACCTCTTTAGCTCTGGTAACGGTTGTTTCTATTCTGCCGCTTTCCAGGAAAGAAGTTGTCATAGATCTCAGCATTGCGCGTCTTTGATCAGTCGGTCTTCCAAGTTTTCTCTGGTTTGCCATTTTATCACCTCATTTTTCTATAATCTTTTCAAATCAGTCGTCATTCGACAAAGTAAGCCCCATAGCAGCCAGCTTTGCAATAACTTCCTCAAGGGACTTGCGTCCAAGGTTTCTGACCTTCATCATATCGTTCTCTGAACGCGCGGTCAAATCCTGTACGGTATTTATTCCGGCACGCTTTAAGCAGTTATACGAACGAACGGATAAATCCAGTTCCTCGATGGTGGTTTCCAGAACCTTTTCCTTTTTGCTTTCTTCTTTTTCGATCATGATTTCAGCGTTCTTCGCGTCATCAGACAAATCTACAAATAAGCTCATATGTTCACTGATAATCTTTGCCGCAAGACTTACCGCCTCTGACGAAGGAATAGTTCCGTTGGTCCATACCTCCAGAGTCAGCTTATCATAGTCGGTTACGTTTCCAACACGAGTGTTTTCAACCGTATAGTTTACCTTTTCAACCGGCGTATAGATAGAGTCTGTAGCAATTACACCGATTACCGGCTGCAACAGCTTTTTGTTTCTGTCGGAGGAAACATATCCCCGACCTTTATCCAATGTGATTTCCATAAACAGCTTTGCATCCTCGCTTAAAGTAGCAATATGCAAATCTTCGTTTATGATTTCAACATCGGAATCATGCTTAATATCGGCAGCACAAATCTCACCGGCACCCTCCTGGTTTATATAAACCGTTTTAGGTGCGTCCGAGTGGAGCTTTATCGCCAACTTTTTGATGTTAAGAATAATCTCCGTTACATCCTCTTTTACACCGGGAATGGTGGAAAATTCATGAAGAACACCGTCTATCTTAACAGAAGTGGCAGCTACGCCCGGAAGGGAGGACAGCAGCATTCTCCTCAGAGAATTGCCGAATGTTGTTCCGTAACCTCTTTCCAGAGGCTCAACAACAAACTTGCCATATTTATTGTCTTCGGATGCTTCTACGCATTCAACCCTTGGCTTTTCTATTTCTATCATTGTCAGCCCTCCTAAAATACTATTAACCTCTCACATTGCGCCGCTTATTACAGCTGATTATTATTTGCTGTAATACTCAACTATCAAGTGTTCTTCTACCTGATAATCAATGTGTTCTCTTGTCGGCAGAGCAACAATTCTGCCTGTCAGCTTATCCTTGTCTGCATCAAGCCAGTCAGGAACAAGTCTTGTGGAGTTTGCTTCCACATTGTCCTTGAACTTATCAAGAGAAGCAGATTTTTCTTTTACTGCGATAACATCGCCCGGCTTTACCAGGTAAGAAGGAATGTTAACCTTTTTACCGTTTACGGTGATGTGTGAATGGTTGACAATCTGTCTTGCTTCACGTCTTGTATTGGCAAATCCGAGTCTGAATACTACGTTATCGAGTCTTGTTTCAAGAATCTGGAGCAGCATGTCACCGGTAATTCCCGGTCTTTTAACTGCCATCTCATAGTATTTGTGGAACTGTTTTTCCAGTACGCCATATATAAATTTAACTTTTTGCTTTTCATTTAACTGCATACCGTATTCGGACATTTTCTTTCTGCTGGGATTGGGATTTCTGTTAGACTTCTTGTCGATTCCCATAACGCTCGGCTCAATGCCCAAGGTTCTGCATCTTTTTAAAACGGGCTGCATATTTTTAGCCATTTTAAAATTTCACCTCCTGTGTTTTTCTTACAGATTATACACGTCTTCTCTTTGGCGGTCTGCATCCGTTATGAGGAATCGGTGTAACGTCCTTTATCATATTAACTTCAAGTCCTGCAACCTGCAAAGCGCGGATTGCTGCTTCACGACCGGAACCCGGTCCTTTGACATAAACCTCAACAAATTTCAAGCCATGCTCCATAGCAGCCTTTGCTGCTGTTTCTGCAGCCATCTGAGCCGCAAACGGAGTGCTCTTTCTTGAACCTCTGAATCCGAGGCCGCCGGCGGACGCCCATGATATAGCATTTCCGGCTACGTCTGTTATCGTAACAATGGTGTTGTTAAAGGTTGATTTAATATGTGCCGCACCGCGTTCTATGTTCTTTTTCTCTCTGCGGCGGCGTGTTCTTTTAACTGCTTTTGCCATTGTATCTTTCACCTCCTGAAAATACGAATATCTGCTTTATAAATAATTCGTGCAGAAAAATCAAATTTCTTGTATGCGCGGCATATCTCTGCCACACATCGCTGTTGCCGTCAGAAGTCTTAATTATTTCTTCTTGTTGGCAATAGTCTTTTTAGGACCTTTTCTGGTTCTGGCATTTGTCTTTGAACGCTGACCGCGAACAGGAAGTCCCTTTCTGTGACGGATACCCCTGTAGCAGTTAATCTCCATCAGACGCTTGATGTCCAGCGCAATATCTCTGCGCAGGTCACCCTCAACATTGTAATGGTCTATCTCAGCTCTGAGCTGTGATACCTCATCCTCTGTCAAGTCGCGTACTCTGGTATCGGGATTGATTCCGGTAGCTGCCAGAATTTTTTTGGAAGTAGAAAGACCGATTCCGAAAATGTAAGTGAGGCCTATCTCAACTCTCTTTTCATTAGGTAAATCTACACCTGCAATACGTGCCATAAAAATTTCACCTCCATTGAATTTTGAAAACAGTGGAGCAGAATTTCACCCGTGCAAGGCACGGCGTCAGCTTACGGCTTTTGTGGTTTATAAGCCTGACCCTGCTCCGTCATTGATAATATGAGAGCTTAACCCTGCTTCTGCTTGTGGCGGGGATTCTCGCATATAACCATGACTCTGCCTTTTCTTTTAATTATTTTGCACTTTTCACAAATAGGTTTTACGGAAGGTTGTACTTTCATTTCCTTCACCTCCTAAATTTGTACTTGTTCATTTTTAGAGATACTCTCACCTATAAAACGAACTAAACTATTGTACCATATAAGTATGGTGTTGTCAAGCCTTTTTTAAGGCTAATACCGATTTTGTCTTTAGTGGATTTTAACATAATTTATCTCAGTTATTTATGCAAAACACCGCTGATTACCCAACAAAACCGATAATCGACAGCCTTCTGCGCTTTTCTGCATACCGGAAAGGCTTTTTATTACCTGAAAGGTTAGCTTTAAGCCGCGCCGCAGCAACAGTACACTTTTTGTACATGACTGTCATGACTAAACGAAAAAACGGGCAATGATGAGGTCTGTCTGCATCTGCTTTTTAAGGCGACAAAAATTGCCTTAGATTTGTTCGTTTCGAGTTTCGGCATGGCAGGAGTGTACTCCTTGTACATAACTGTCACGGCTAAACAACAAAACGGGCAATGATGAGGTCTGTCTGCATCTGCTTTTTTAAGGCGACAAAAATTGCCTTAGATTTGTTCGTTTCGAGTTTCGGCATGGCAGGAGTGTGCTTTTTGTACATGACTGTCATGGCTAAACGACAAAACGGGCAAAGATGAGGCAATTTTTTAAGCCTTACTTTGCACGCCAGGTAATACGCCCCTTACTCAGGTCATACGGAGAAATCTCAACGGTTACTTTATCTCCGGGGAGAATACGGATAAAGTGCATACGGAGCTTGCCGGAAATATGGGCAAGGATCTGATGTCCGTTTTCAAGTTCTACTTTGAACATTGCGTTGGGCAGCGCTTCGAGAACGGTACCTTCTACCTCCAAAACATCCTCTTTTGACATACATTTCACCTCCTGTTCCGGAATTTGGGATTTTGGGATTTCAATTCTCTGCCGGCTCTGTCATCGAGCGCGCGGCTGTGGTCAAAGCCTTTCGTACGGAGGTGTTATTCACCTTTTCGGGAGTTTCTGAAATCCACGCCAATCTTATTCCTGTTTTTTTTATATGCTTTAATTTTTTACGCTTTGGTTTCTGTGCTTTACGGTCTTTTCCGTTGCACAGCAATGCAAAACCGTTTTCTGTACCGATTACGGCAAAAATTTTATCCTTATCATGACCGGCAGCCGATTTTACAACGTCACCGGTCTGTATGCCGCTATTGTTAGTCATCTGCGCCCTCCGGCAAGGTAAGCAAAAACGGCTCTCCCTGCGTTACAAGCACACTGTTTTCGTAATGAGCCGACAGCTTGCCGTCCCTTGTATACACAGTCCATTCATTGGAGCTTACATAATGCTCCTTTCCTCCCTGGCATACCATTGGCTCTATCGCGAGGCACATACCCGGACGTATTCTGATACCGCGCATATTGGTAACATAGTTTGGAATCTCAGGATCCTCATGCATATCCGCCCCTACGCCGTGACCGCAATAGTTTCTCAGCACGGAATAGCCGTTTGATTCAACATACTGCTGAACCGCCGCGGAAATATCGGAAATACGATAGCCTTCCTTTACGAACGGCAGCGCCTCAAAAAAGCTTTGGCGCGTTACGTCGATAAGTCTCTGAGCCTCCGGCGAAATCCTGCCCACGCCAAAGGTGCGGCACGCATCTCCGTTATAGCCCTTATAGCAGGCGCCGACGTCTATGCTTATTATATCGCCCTCGTGCAGAACTCTTTTTCCGGGGATACCGTGAATAATCTCGTCATTTACGCTGGCGCAGATACTGCCGGGAAATCCGCCATAACCTTTAAATGACGGAGTACATCCCTTTGATCTGATATATTTTTCCGCAGCATGGTCAAGCTCGGCGGTTGTTACTCCCGGTTTTATCACCGCTTTAACAGCCTGCAGAGCACCGAAGGTAATTTCTCCGGCAATCTTCATCTTTTCAATTTCCGATTTGGATTTAATCTTTACCATTTATCAGCCCTCCAGAACGCGGAGAACCTCTGCTGTTGTTTCAGCAATTCCGGAATGTCCTTCTACAGTCTTTAAAATGCCCTTGTTTCTGTAATATGTGAGCAGCGGTTCTGTTGCACCGTGGTAAATCTGTAATCTGCTTTTTATTGTTTCCGGCTGATCGTCTGCGCGAGTCACAAGCTCTCCGCCGCATTTGTCGCAAACACCGTCAACCGCGGGCTTGTTATACAGCTTATGATAGGTTGCCGCACATTTGCTGCATTCCAGTCTACCTGCCAGTCTTCTTATTATTTCTTCGTCCGCAACAACAATGTTCAGCACGGCGTCTATTTTGGTTCCCGACTTATCCAGCGCCTCTGCTTGTGCAGGGGTTCTCGGAAAGCCGTCAAGAATAAATCCGTTTTTGCAGTCATCCTTGCTTAAACGGTCATTCATAACCTTTATCATTACATCATCCGGTATGAGATTTCCGTCATCAATATAGGTCTTTGCCAGTTTGCCCAGCTCTGTTCCCTCTTTAATGTTGTGTCTTAAAATCGCACCGGTAGAAATAGTCGGAATACCGAAATGTTCACTCAATTTCTCTGCCTGTGTTCCTTTACCGGCTCCCGGAGCCGCCAATAATATAAGTCTCATAAATAAACATATCCTTTCCCGGTTCGGCATAATGACCGAAACCGCACTCAAACAATCCGCATTTTACAGATTAGTTATGCAATTTGGAAAAATATTCCGTATAAACGGATAGAGCAGACCCCGTTTGTGCGGCTGCAGAAACGGTTTCTACTCCTCCGTGAATCGCACAAATGTGCGCTATATTAAATTCTATTCCAAAAATCCCTTATAATGCCTCATAAGCATCTGAGATTCAAGGCTCTTAACGGTTTCAAGGGCAACACCCACAACGATCAGCAATGAAGTACCGCCGATTGCAAAGTTTGAAATATGCAAGCCGAGGTTCATGAAGATCGGAAGAACCGCTATAAGGCCGAGGAATACTGCGCCTGCCAGAGTAATTCTGGACAGAACCTTGGATATATAATCCGTAGTAGGACGGCCCGGACGAATACCGGGGATAAATCCGCCGTTTTTCTTCATGTTGTTAGACATTTCAACCGGGTTGAACTGTATAGCAGTATAGAAGTATGTGAAGAAAATTATCAGCAGGAAATAAAGCACAGCATATACCCAAGACGTGCTTGAAAATACCCATAAGAATCCGCCCCAGAAGCCGCTGTCGCCGGCTTTTACGCCGAAGAAGCTTGCTATTGTTCCGGGGAATGCCATAATTGACATCGCGAATATTATCGGGATAACGCCGGCAGCTGCAACCTTAATCGGAATATGGGTACTCTGACCGCCGTACATTTTTCTGCCTACTACACGTTTAGCATACTGAACCGGAATTCTGCGCTCTGCTTCGTTCATGGCAACAACAATGCCGATAACAACCAATGCAAGAACGAGTACGCCGATTACACCGAGCCAGTTAAGCGAACCGCTCTGAACATATGCCCAGAGAGATGTAAACATGCCCGGAAGTCTGGATACGATACCGGCAAAGATTATCAGAGAGATACCATTGCCGACACCTTTTTCCGTAATCTGCTCACCAAGCCACATAAGAAATGCTGTACCGGCTGTAAATGTAGTTATGATTACTACTGCGCTTGCAACGCCGGGATTTGTAACAGCTCCGTAGGATTTGAGCAGGAAGTAAAGACCGAAGGCCTGTATAAGCGCAAGAACAACAGTTCCGTAACGCATAAGCTGTGCAATCTTTTTTCTTCCGTCCTCGCCCTCTTTCTGCATACGCTCAAGAGCAGGTATAGCAACACACAAAAGTTGCATGATAATTGATGAGTTGATGTACGGTGTAATGCTCATCGCAAAAATTGTTGCATTCTGGAACGCACCGCCGGATACCATATCAATGAAACCAAACATTGAATTTTCGGTACTGAACAAAGCTTTCATCTGTTCAGGGTCCAAAAGGGGAACGGGAATGCATGAACCTAAACGGAAAATCACCAACATTACAAAGGTGTAAATCAGTTTTTTTCTGAGGTCAACAATTTTCCAAGCATTTTTGATTGTTTCAACCATCTTAGATCACCTCAACCTTTCCGCCGGCAGCCGTAATCTTTTCTTCTGCACTCTTAGAGAATCTTTTTGCCTTTACGGTCAGCTTTTTGTCAAGCTCACCGCGGCCTAAGATTACTATGCCGTCGCAAACCTTTGAAATAAGTCCGGCTTCTTTTAATACCTGAGCCGTAACCTCTGTTCCGTTTTCAAGCAAATTCAGCTTTTCTACGTTAACGGCAACATATTCCTTTGCAAAAATATTGTTAAAGCCGCGCTTAGGAAGTCTTCTGTAAATGGGCATCTGACCGCCTTCAAAACCCGGACGAACACCGCCGCCGCTGCGGGCGTTTTGACCTTTATGACCTTTACCGCTGGTCTTTCCGTTACCGCTTGCGTGACCTCTACCAACTCTGAATGACTTCTTTCTGGAGCCTTCGCTCGGAGATAATTCATGGAGTTTCATTGTGTCCACCTCCTCCTTTTTATTCAAAATTTATGAGTAATCCGCAGGTAATGCGGATTTGCAAAGGGCGTCTGCCCTTTGCAAAAGCCTTTTACCGAGGCTTTATTATTCGGATACCTCTACAAGATGCTTTACCTTGAAAATCATACCGCGAATCTGAGGAACATCGTTCTTCTCTACGGTCTGACCGATTTTCTTGAGGCCCAGTGCCTCAACCGTGGCAATCTGATCCTTTTTGCATCCGATGGTACTCTTTTTAAGTGTAACCTTTATTGTCTTAGCCAAGGATAAACCCTCCTATGCTTATAATTTGATTAACCGAGGATCTCCTCCGGCTTCTTACTTCTGAGTTGGGCAACCTCCTCCAAACTCTTGAGTGATGCCAGACCCTCTATTGTTGCTGCAACAACGTTTTTCGGGTTATTGCTGCGCAGACATTTTGTACGAATATCTCTGATACCCGCCAATTCCAGTACCGCACGTGCAGGACCGCCCGCGATAACACCGGTACCTTCAGCAGCCGGCTTTAACAGAACACGACCTGCGCCGTATTCGCCGACGATCTCGTGAGGAATGGTTGTATTAACCATAGGAACGGTGATCATATTCTTCTTTGCGTCATCAATACCCTTACGGATTGCGTCCGGAATTTCTGCCGCTTTACCCATACCGCAGCCAACGTGACCGTTGCCGTCGCCGACAACAACCAGAGCGCTGAAACGGAATGTACGTCCGCCCTTTACAACCTTTGCAACACGGTTAAGATGAACTACTTTTTCTTGTATATCCAGCGTATCTGCGTCAATACGCGGCTGTTTCTTTGTTCTTTCACCTTTTTCTGCCATTTACGTTTCACCTCTTTCTAAACAATTAGAATTTCAAGCCGCCCTCACGAGCTGCTTCGGCAAGTTCTGCAACTCTGCCGTGGTATACATATCCGCCTCTGTCAAATACGACTTCGGTAATACCTTTTTCCGCCGCTTTCTTTGCAATCATAGCGCCAACCGCTTTTGCAGCCTCTTTGTTGCCACCGTAGTTTGCCTTTAACTCTGCATCCAGAGATGATGCGGAAACCAAAGTTTTGCCTGCCGTGTCGTCAATGATTTGAGCGTATATGTTCTGCCGACTTCTGAACACGCAAAGTCTGGGGCACTCAGCTGTGCCGGATATCTTTTTGCGAACTCTGGCGTGTCTGGCAAGTCTTGATACATTACTGTTTATCTTCTTAATCATTACGTTTACACCTCCTAGCGGTTATTACTTCTTAGAACCGGCCTTACCTTCCTTACGTCTGATATGTTCATCAACGTATTTAATACCTTTGCCCTTATAAGGCTCCGGCGGTCTCTTTTCACGGACATTAGCCGCAAACTGACCAACCTTCTGCTTATCCGGACCGGAGATAACAATCTGGTTCGGCTGAGGAACGTCGATGGTTATACCGTCAACCTCCTCCATTTCAACCTGGTGAGAATAACCAAGATTCATAACAAGCTTTTTACCCTGCTTTGCCGCTCTGTAACCAACACCGTTGATTTCAAGCTCTTTCTTAAATCCGTCAGTTACGCCGACAACCATGTTGTGGAGCAGACTGCGGGTAAGACCATGCAAAGATCTGTGCTCTTTATCATCAGAAGGACGCTTTACTTCAATAATATCGCCGTTCTGTTCTATCAGTATATCCTTAGGCAGCTTTTGTGCAAGCTCACCCTTAGGACCTTTTACGGTAACTTCATTGTTTTCACCGATTTTAACCGTTACGCCGGCAGGCACGGTAATCGGCATTTTTCCAATACGAGACAATGAACTCTCCTCCTTTCTTACCAAATAAATGCCAGGACTTCACCGCCTACGTTCTGACGGCGTGCCTCCTTGTCTGTCATTACTCCCTTTGAAGTAGAGATGATTGCTATACCAAGGCCTTTAAGAACCTTAGGAAGCTCATCCTTGGAAGCATAAGATCTCAAACCGGGCTTACTTACTCTCTTTAAGCCGGTAAGAACCTTCTGCTTGTTTTCGCCGTATTTCAGCGTGATGCGGATTACGCCCTGAATGTTATCGTCTATTATTTCAACATTCTTAACATAACCCTCTTTGAGCAGTATGTCAGCTATTGCCTTTTTCATATTAGAAGCCGGAATGTCGACAGTTGTGTGTCTGGCATTGTTGGCGTTTCTGATTCTGGTCAGCATATCTGCGATAGGATCAGTAATATGCATAGTTCTAACCTCCTTTTTATCGGAATCGAGAGACCGGTTTGGCTGTCCGCACTAAATGCAGCCACCTGTTCTCTGTTTCTCTGAATATATACCTGCACGGCAGCTTCTGCCGATGCATTATCTTACCAGGACGCTTTCTTTACGCCCGGAATCTGACCTTTGTAAGCGAGCTCTCTGAAGCAAATTCTGCAAATACCGAACTTACGAAGGTAAGCATGCGGTCTGCCGCAAATTTTACATCTGTTGTATTCGCGGGTAGAATACTTTTGCTTTCTCTGCTGCTTTACGATCATAGACTTTTTAGCCATGAGCTTTCATCCTCCTTATCCGGTACTTATTTTGTAAACGGTGCACCCATCATTGTCAGAAGCTCACGCGCTTCCTCGTCGGTATGTGCTGTTGTTACAAAGATAATATCCATACCACGGATTTTGTCTATTTTATCATAATCTATCTCAGGGAAGATAAGCTGTTCTTTTATTCCCAAAGCATAGTTGCCGCGACCATCAAATGAGTTCGGGTTTATACCTCTGAAGTCACGAACGCGCGGAAGCGCCGCATTAAACAGACGGTCAACAAACTCGTACATCTTTGAGCCTCTGAGAGTAACCTTGCAGCCGATATTCATTCCTTCTCTGACTTTAAATGTTGCGACAGATTTCTTTGCCTTTGTTATAACAGCCTTCTGACCGGTTATAAGCGTCAAATCGTTTGCCGCATTCTCAACAGCCTTGGAATTTTCTCTTGCATCGCCGACGCCCATGTTGATAACAACCTTATCGAGCTTAGGAATCTGCATTACACTCTTGTAGCTGTATTTTTTCATCATAGCGTCTTTGATCTCTTTTGTATATTTTTCTTCCAGTCTCATTTAAAGTGAAGCCTCCTTTCTTTATTTCTCAAATGTTTCGCCGCACTTTTTGCAGTAACGAACGTGGGTTCCGTCCTCCAGAACCTTACGGCCTACTCTGCTGGGTGCGCCGCACTTTTCGCAAACATTCATAACCTTGCTTGCATAAATCGGAGTTTCCTGCTTTATAATACCACCGGTTTCGCCCATTTTTCTGGGTTTCTTGTGCTTGGTGGCCATGGAAACGCCTTCAACGATAACCATGCGTTTTTCCGGGTTAACTGACAAAACCTTGCCTTTTTTGCCCTTGTCCTTACCGGACAGAACCATAACCTCGTCGCCGGTTCTCACATGCATCTTAGCCATTGTCTTTCCTCCTTTTTAAAACTTAAAAGGCATCTAATGCGCTGACGCGCTTATTTACTGATTATCCGGTGCCGGCTCTGCGGCACCATCTTTGAGCTTTGCGGTTGTCCTCCGCGGGTTCGTTATAAAATCTGCGGTAGTTTGTTCGTGCAGGTCAGCGCCGTGTATTTTCCATACACAAGCTGTCCGCGCCGGCATAATACCTCAAACTCTATACGAATCTTCGGTTTAAGTTCGTCGTAAAATTTGCGGTAGTTTGTTCGTGCAGGTCAGCGCCGTGTATTTTCTATACACAAGCTGTCCGCGCCGGCATAATACCTCAAACTCTATACGAATCTTCGGTTTAAGTTCGTCGTAAAATTTGCGGTAGTTTGTTCGTGCAGGTCAGCGCCGTGTATTTTCTATACACAAGCTGTCCGAACGGACAAAATAACCAAATTTTACAGAACTTCAGGTGCGAGGGACAGTATCTTCATATAATCCTTATCTCTCAGCTCTCTTGCAACCGGGCCAAAGATACGGGTTCCTCTTGGGGTTTTGTCATCTCTGATGATAACCGCCGCATTTTCGTCAAAACGAATCTTTGAACCGTCTGCACGCTTTACGCCATTTACACTGC
Source organism: uncultured Eubacteriales bacterium (assembly GCA_905205855.1). Taxonomy (GTDB): domain Bacteria; phylum Bacillota; class Clostridia; order Monoglobales; family Monoglobaceae; genus Ructibacterium. Next base: position 14,453 of record CAJLFL010000016.1, read on the forward strand.
GCACGATAACTGCTTTAACAACATCACCTTTTTTAACCGCGCCGCCGGGCGTTGCTTTTTTAACAGAAGCAACGATAACGTCGCCGATATTGCCGTAACGTCTGAAAGAACCGCCCATAACACGGATACAAAGGATTTCCTTTGCGCCGCTGTTATCAGCAACCTTCAATATTGTCTGCTGTTGAATCATATCGGATTTCCTCCTATCTTAATATTAGGAATTTGCAGTCCCGGCTGTTTAAACAGCCTTTGACAGCAAGCTTCCGAAAAGTAAAAACCGTAATACGGTTTATTTTGCTTTTTCTACGATTTCAACAAGTCTCCATCTCTTGTCCTTAGAAAGGGGACGTGTTTCCATCACCTTTACTCTGTCGCCAACGCCGCAAACGTTGTTTTCATCATGCGCCTTCAGCTTATAGGTACGTTTCATAACCTTGCTGTAAAGTGGGTGCTTTTCATGTTCCTTGATTGCGACAACGATTGTCTTATCCATCTTATCGCTTACAACCTCGCCTATACGGGTTTTGCGGTAATTACGTTCACTCATCCTTTACACCTCCTACGCATTAACGCTTGTGTTTATACCAAGCTCTTTTTCTTTAAGCACGGTTTTAACTCTTGCAATGTCTTTCTTTACGCTAGCAATTCTTCCGGGATTGTCCAGCTGGTTGGTAGCGTTCTGAAAACGAAGGTTAAAAAGCTCTTCCTTTAAATCCTTGATCTTATCTTCAAGCTCCTGCGTTGAAAGGTCTCTGATATCTTGAATTTTCATTAACTATCACCTTCCGTTTCTTGGTCAGCTTTTCTGACAAACTTACACTTCAGCGGAAGCTTATGCATAGCAAGACGCAATGCCTCGCGCGCTACTTCTTCGCTTACGCCGCCGATTTCAAACATAACACGACCGGGCTTTACAACTGCAACCCAGTACTCAGGCGAACCTTTACCACTACCCATTCGGGTTTCAGCAGGCTTTGCCGTTACAGGCTTGTCAGGGAATATCTTTATCCAAACCTGACCGCCTCTCTTTGTATAACGAGTCATGGCAACACGGGCAGCCTCTATCTGGTTGCTGGTGATCCATGCCGGGCTTAATGCCTGAAGACCGTACTCACCGTAAACAACCTTGTTACCGCGGTGTGCGGCACCCTTCATTCTGCCGCGCTGTACCTTTCTGCGCTTAACTCTTTTAGGTGATAACATTATTTTCTGCCTCCTTCTCTGCGCTTGGGAGCAGGCTTTTTCTCCTCTGTGCGGGCGTTCTTGGACTCAGCCAGAACCTCACCCTTATAAATCCAAACCTTAACGCCGAGCTTACCGTAGGTTGTGTTTGCTTCGGTAAATCCGTAGTCAATGTCTGCTCTGAGTGTCTGCAGAGGAATAGTACCCTCGTGGTACTGCTCTGTTCTTGCGATTTCTGCACCGCCGACACGACCGGAAACGCAGGTCTTTATACCCTTAGCGCCCATCTTCATTGTGCGTCCCATGCACTGCTTCATTGCTTTTCTGAAAGAAATACGTCTTTCAAGCTGTGAAGCGATATTTTCAGCAACCAGCTGTGCGCTCATATCCGGAACCTTAACTTCGATTACGTTCAGGATAATTGTTTTGCCGGTCATATTCTCAAGCTCTTTCTTGAGCTTTTCGATTTCGCTTCCGCCTTTACCGATTACAATACCGGGTTTGCCGGCATGAATGGAAATGCGAACCTTATTTGCAAACTTCTCTATCTCGATTTTATCTACTCCGGCAAGGAATAACTTCTTCTTGAGGAATACTCTGAGGTTGTAGTCCTCTACGAGACTGTCACCGAAGCTCTTTTTGTCAGCATACCAACGTGAATCCCAGTCTTTGATAATACCAACTCTGAGACCGTGTGGATTAACCTTCTGACCCATACTTGTTACCTCCTATCTTATTCCTTCTCCCGAAGTTTTAAAGTAATATGACTTGTCTTTTTATTGATTCTGAATGCACGTCCCTGCGCTCTGGCCTGAATTCTTTTAAGAGTAGGTCCCTGATCCGCATAAACCTCTGCAACATAGAGATTTTCAACATTCATTTTGTGGTTGTTCTCTGCGTTTGCCATAGCGGATTTAAGCAGCTTTTCAACCACAGGGCTTGCAGCCTTGGGGGTATTTTTAAGAATACCTATTGCCTCGCCGACTGTCTTGTTTCTGATCAAGTCAATCACAACGCGGACTTTTCTGGGTGCAATGCGTACATGCGTAACTTTTGCTACTGCTTCCATGTTCTGTGCAGCTCCTTTCATCTATCTTATTCCTCGGCGTCTTATTTGCTTGTCTTTGCGCCGGCATGTCCTCTGTAAGTTCTGGTGAGAGCAAATTCTCCGAGTTTGTGACCAACCATATCCTCGCTCACATAAACCGGAACATGCTTTCTTCCATCATAAACCGCAATGGTATGTCCAACCATATCCGGGAATATAGTAGAAGCTCTTGACCATGTCTTTAAAACGGTTTTTTCGTTCTTTTCGTTCATAGCGACGATTCTTGCAAGCAGTTTTGCATCCACGAAAGGTCCCTTTTTAATACTTCTTCCCATTTGATTCCCTCCTTACTTACTGTTACGTCTCTTGACAATAAATTTGTTTGACTTTTTCTTCTTATCTCTGGTCTTATAACCGAGAGCCGGTTTACCCCACGGAGTAACAGGACTGGGCATACCGATAGGTGACTTACCTTCACCACCGCCGTGCGGGTGGTCGTTCGGGTTCATTACAACACCGCGGACGGTAGGTCTGAAGCCCATGTGACGCTTTCTTCCTGCCTTACCGATATTGATGTTGGAATAATCCACATTACCAACCTGACCGATGGTTGCGCGGCAGTTCAGACGAATCATACGAACCTCGCCAGAGGGAAGTCTGAGCTGTGCATAACCGTTCTCCTTAGCAAGCAGCTGCGCTGTAGCGCCTGCGCTGCGGACAAGCTGTCCGCCCTTGCCGGGATTCATTTCTACATTGTATACCATAGTACCGACCGGGATGTCTTTAAGCTCCATAGCGTTGCCGGGCTTAATATCCGCACCCTCGCCGGATACGATTACGTCGCCTTTTTTAAGGCCGACCGGAGCGATGATGTAGTTTTTAACACCATCCTCGTACTGAATAAGCGCAATGTTTGCACTTCTGTTAGGATCATACTCAACCGATACAACTGTTGCATCCATGCCGTCCTTGTATCTCTTAAAATCTATAACCCTGTATTTTCTCTTAGCCCCACAGCCGCGGTGGCGAACTGTGATTTTACCCTGCGCATTGCGTCCGGCCTTGCTTGAAAGAGGACGGAGCAGCGATTTTTCCGGAGCAACCTTGTCGATTTCGTCAAATGCAG
>CAJLFL010000017.1 GCA_905205855.1 uncultured Eubacteriales bacterium
AGAAAAATAATACAAGAATATATCTGCACTCCACTACTCGAAAATCGAGTTTTACATCACTATTTGTACCCTCGAAATTCGTTTCCGATGATCTGCATCAATTCTTAAAAAATGATAAGCATTACTATGTCTCTCTAAAACACTCGTTTTTTACCCTTCTGATTCATTTTTCTTTAATAAACACATTAAAATTCGTATATCTACCACTCGAAAAAAATAGATAAGATGTCTCACTGCTTGCCCATTTTGTTATATAAGTTTTCAGGCATTCACCATTCTGTAAAATCACATAGATAGACACCTTTTCCTAACGCAAATTGGCATTAAGTGTCCTCCCGGACAAGCCAAAATCGATTTCTAAAACAATGGCGTCGGCTTTGGATTCCGCCTTAATGCCGGAATCTGCACTCACTAAAGTCAAAGGACGATTGACGGTCAGTGTGACCGTTTCATTCTCAATAGACATGCCGTTGTTACAGTCTGTCACCTGCAGATTATCAACAATCTTAGAACCGTGACTCATACTTGGATCGGATACGGCGATTTGAATTCCCTCCGCCATTTCTTTTACCATAACCACCATAGGTATGCTTGCGGTAAAGCCGTTAAAACTCCCTGCCTGCCAAAATACCATACCAGTTAGATTGGTATTTTTCTCCCGAACTGCCTGTATCGCAACCGTGTTACTCAAAACAGTGATATCTGGGTTTGCTGCATAGGCCGCTGTTTCTTCTGCAGTCCGGTTGGGCAGCAGGGTATAAGCATAAGCGGCATTATTGGGATTTTTGCCGTGACATAGGAAAAGTTCCAGATACGGATAACTCTTATTTTCCTTATATGCAGTCAGCTTTCCGCCCTGCGGGAAGTAGTAACCAGCATAACCCTCCAAATTTGCCCAAGACGCATTTTCAAACGTCTGATTTATGCCGTCTACGGTATTTGGCAGTACATTGCCGTCTATAGTAATCTTCTCCACTCCATAGATAGGCTCACCATCACCGACAGCACTCGTCTCATATTCAACAGAAACGTCGACCGCGTGCAAATTGTTCTTAGGCGCAACAACTCCGCTCATCGCATGATTCTCCACTGTAGTTTGCACTTCAAAACCAGTAGTAGAGTTAATGCCGGCGCCTAAGGCAACCACCTCATCATCAAACATGAACCAAGATTTTTTCGCCTTTAAATCATTGTTATGCAAATCAAAGTCACCACCGTAACCGTCATCTGCCGTCTGAGGCGCTTTCTCATTGTGAAAGGCCTCAAAGTCCATGACCGCAGTCACATACTGTTTGTCCATCTCAGCGCCACCGACAAAGGTAGGCGAACTGAGATAGGGAACTCTGTAACTTGACGCAAGCCTTGGTTGGACATCCTCGGTCGTACCAGGGATATGGTACGGATTGGAATAATTCCAGAAGTCGTCACCAAAGGGATCGTCACTGTCAGCGGCATTATAGAGCAACACAGCACCGTCCCCTTGATACCAGCCGGTCTTATTTACATCGTTGATACACTCATAGTTTCCAATCCGGTGCGAGTGCATATGAATTCCAACCGCATAGTCGGAACGGTGCCACACCACAGCATCTCCATGATAATACACATGTGCATAGTTCTGCTCCGGCACCTCGATTTTCTCGTCCATCACACGAACTAGATCCGCAATCTGTGCAACCGACATCTGACTGATAACCTTCTTCATATTCCTGCCATCCACATGACGGTGAATAAATTCCTTAAGCCGTTTATCGTCATCGTTGGAGAAGACACCAATTAAATCCACGGCCGAAATGATAACCATTCTGCCGCTTTCATCACCGGTTCCGGGTTCGCGACCATTTCCCCATGCCATGACGTTTCCGCGATACATCTGGGGATCAAAGGTGTTGTAAATCCAAAGTGCCTGGTTGTACTTGTACACGCTGTTTACTTCAAACTTGGTACCTGCAAGAACGGAGGCCGTTGTGATAAGACGATCGCACAGACAAGCTGCACCGTATGTACCAACTAAGGGATATACCCCGTGATTTAAGTAGGTGAAGTCGTCGTAAACTCCCTCCCCGGATATAGTGGGACGCAAAATCCGCTCAAAGTCATCCATACACTCTAGCATAAGATCAGAATCCTCCCGGAGCGCTGCCGACATGGTAACGACCTGAACACGAGACTGCGCCTCCGCAAGATTCTTAGCTTGACGCATGTGTGTACGCACATACTCCCACATTTCAGTATGACGCTGAATCATTTCGCCGCCAATTTCATTTTCCAAAATCAGCAAAGACGGCAGCAATTTCATAGGCACATTGATGTACCAGTCCCACCAGTTAAAGGCAAACACATCTCTCCAGCCGTGTCCTTCCATCTCATCCGGACCGTACAGGTTGTCTCGCAACCATTCCAGCGCATACAAAATGTCCTGCTTGAGCTTTTTGTCGTGATACAACTTGGTTCCCCAGGTTCCATATGCCAGCGTCATGTTGTACATATGCTTAAACTGGTCTCCCATATCTGCCGAAGTGGTTACCGGCGTTACTCCAAACAAAACCGCCGCATCATCTTCCTTGTTCATGATGTTCCATGAGTTTTGTCCCATGTTGTTGACTTCACTTATTTTTTTTGCAATATACTTGTTAGACAAATCGTTAATCTGCTTGCTACCCACCAGGCGCGCCCGCCATTTATCCTTTAAGGCTACAAAATCTTCGTGGGTTACAGTATTGGGATTAAAAGAAATATTCTCACTCATAAAAGAATCTACCTCCGTCAAATGTGTCATAGATGCCAATTTTCAATTTGCATCACCTCTTTGCTCCGTATTTTTTCTATTTTTCTAACAGATGGTCGCATAAGGCTTCAAAAAGCAACCAATGCTGGCGGTAAATCTGGGAGTGAGTCATGGAAACGTCCGTCTCTCCATCTGTCAGACCCTGATTGGACTCATAGGTGATGCAGGGTGCACCACATAGATGATACATAGCTGAAATCAGGTTAAATGATACCGGAGGTTCTCTATCTTCTCCGCCACTGACTCCCCCGGCAAATGGAAGGTTGTCCGCCTGGCAACGGCGGCGCATGGCATCACCAAACCGAATGACCTCCTCCGCGATAGCGGGTGTGGAATAGGTTGGCGCAATCAAATGGCTGATTCCATTGGTTCCGCCGTGAAGCAGAACCGAAAAATCCGGTGCGTATGTTTCGGTCATCTGCAGCAGCGCTTCGGTCTCAGCCGCCTTCTTCCCGAAGAAATTGTCGTGCATCAGATTGACCCCGTCGTCGTTAAAATATCCGCCAAGATAACCCACTTTTCCCTTTATAGGATGTATCTTCTTACATTCAGGCCATCCACAAAGACTACCATCCGGCCATGTCCCCTGGTTGTAGTAACGCAGTTCCTCAAAGCTTTTACCTACCATAGTGGCAAACGGAACATGAGAACGCCCGTCAGGATTAACACATGGTAAAATCAGCAGATTGATTTGATTCAGTTTTGACAAAAGTGTGGCATACAGTTCTTCTGCCAAATCTTTTCCGGTCTCCATCACCGAAATCAGATTCAACAGCGCTGCCGTCCCCTCGAACTCACCACCGTGAATACAGCCTGCCAACAGCAACGTTGGTCGCCAATTGCCAACATTACGATTTACAAAGCAACTTGGATCTCCTGCTCCCAACGCACTGCTCAAATTCGCCGTGCGATTGATTTGGTTCTCTGTGCCATAAAACACCGCATAAACCGGTCGTCCGCCCGGCGAAATGCAAAGGATTCTTCGTTTTCCTTTTCTTATACCAACCATTTGCTGATCGATTTCCTCAAGGGTGGTTTTCCAATACTCTGGACACTCACTCATTTTCTTTCCTCCTTTGTTTATATATTATTCTATTAAATAAAGTGATACAACTATAAATTTTCGCTGTCATACAACTTGTTTTCAAGATATATTTGTACTTTTTTTTGGCAACTGCACCAAAATAATCGCGATGAACATGAGTACACAACCCAATATTTCACGCATTGTCATAGCCCCACCTGTAATATTCCAGCCAAGTGCCACCAGAATCACGGTAGAAAGCGTCGCAAACACCGACTCAAGGCTCATAAAAATTGATGTAGATGTGGGATCTGTGTACCTCTGACCGACAATTTGCAGTGTATATGCAATGCTACACGACATAATGCCGGAATAAGCAATCGTACCCCAAGCACTACGGAGCGGAGCAATCGATGGTTTTTCAAACAAAAGTGCCATCATGATATTGATGATTCCGCATACAAAGACATGAACGCACGACAGTTTCACGCCATCAACCTTGCTTGAATAATAATCGATAACAAGAATATGACCTGCAAAAACAAAGGAACACAACAGTATCAGCAAATCTCCAAAGTTTAGTGCAAGACTTGATTGAATGCACATAAGATACAATCCCATAACTGCAAGAAACACCGATACCAGAATAATCAATCTTGGCTTTTTACCGAAAAACAGATTGATAATCGGAATAATCACCATATACAGTGCAGTGATAAATCCCGCTTTACCCGGACTTGTGTAAACCAGTCCGGTAGTTTGCAATGTCGTTCCGGCGCATAAAAATACACCACATATAATACCGCCTTTGATTAGGTTTTTGTCAATAGGTTGCACGGATATCCCTTTTTTTCTTTTACTTTTGTCAATAAAATAAATGATAGGCAATAGTGCGAAACCGCCAAGCAAACTCCGAATACCATTAAAGGTCATTGGCGGTATCTGTTCCACTCCCTTGCTTTGCACAACAAAGGAAATACCACAAATCAGTGCGCTCAACAGAATCATAAAATTGCCTTTTAATTTTTGATTTTTCATTATAAAACCTCCAACCCTATTGTAGTTCTATTGCACTCGGCAGTCATTCTGCCGGATTTCTCCATAAATTCAACAAAATAAATGTATTTTTGTAAGCATCATAGCGTTAATTCTTTTTTCAGCATCTCTACAAAGTTTTGCGCCATCACGGATCTTTTTCGATCCGTGTGCAAAATATAGCCAATATTATAATAGGTATCACTTTCGAGCGGTATACTGATAATTTTTCCTTCGTTTAATGTTGACGGCATAATACCAGTACCAATCGTGTAGCTTTGTGTGGTAATCAGCACATTCATCAAACTTGCTCTATCACTGATTTCAATATGTTTAGCAACATCAGATATTTCCATAATCTCCTCTGCAAAAATAGAATCACCGTACTCTCCTTGCTCATAAGATACAAAAGGGAATTTTTTTAATTCCTTATATGTCAAATGATTAGAAAGAGCAAGCGGATGGTCTTTTCTTACAAATATATGCGGCGATGCTTTTAAAATCAAATGAAATGAAATTCTTTTATTGGACAAAAGCCGATTCATAATGTCATAATCTGTATTTTTAATCGCGATGATTCCCACATCACTAAGCCCGTTTTCAATTTCCCTAATCACATCATAAGTTCTCGTTTCTTTCAAAACCAGCCGATAGGCATCATCAATCAGCACGTTCAGCATATTGCTGAACACATCGGCTACAAAATCGTAATGCTGCGTTACAATTCGCAATTTTTGATACACACTGCCGATTTTGTATCGCTCCATCACCAAGTCATTTTGCTGCACAATCTGAGAGGCATATCGAACAAACTCCGCACCATCGCCGGTAAGATAAATACCACTTTTAGAGCGTTCAAAGATTTTTATATGTAATTCTTCCTCTAAGGACTTCACACTCGCCGACAAACTTGATTGTGCTACGAACAGTGCCTTTGATGCTTTGTTAAAGGAACCACGCTTTAATATTTCCAACACATGTTTACACTGCTGTATTGTCATCTTATATGCACCTCAATAATTTAAGAATAATATTATATAACAAAAAAAGGAAAATACTCAGAATCATATTGACATTACTAATCTTTTTTTTTTTAATTAAATTAAACCCCGAAAAAAACAAAATAATATACCCTATAGCACACAACTGTTTAATAATTGAGGCATCTAAGAATTGCCCAAAAAACATTGTTAATGCTGCAATCAAGACTTGAATACTCGCCACCGGAATGGCAGAAAATGCTGTCTTTTTTCCGTAACTGATTCCAAACATGATTGCAAATGGAAAATCAATCATACCTTTTAAAATAAGCTGACTGTTGTCCCCTGACATTGCAAGCAGCAACGGTCCACATATTTGCAGTCCACCAATACCAAAGAATACGGTTGAATCAATAAAAACAGAAAAATCACCTTCGGTAAAGTTTGACAGATTACTCAATTTTGTTTCCAACTGCATTGCATCACCTAATGTAGTGCCTATGATGAGCGAAAATACAATTACCAGTAACTCATTGCTTTTTAATGTGATTCCGCTTACATCAAATACATTTTCAAAAAAGCCAACCAGGCTGATAATCATAATACTGATGCTAAACATCATCAAATTTTTAAGCTTTATGCGCTCCCTAAAAATATCACCCAAAAAAGAACCGAACACAATGGATAATGCATCTACTAAAATCCCCATATTTTCACCTCTGTGCTATTATTATATCACACAAGGGTAAAATGTGGTAATACTAAAATCCTATCGTATGTTAACAAAAAAATCGATATAATATTTAATGAAATTTGCTCCTACGTCATCGCAATATCACCTTTTAGCAAGAAGACAAAAAATCCTCGCCTTTTTATTACAGATACCCATACATATCATCACGACATTCATTTTCATAAACCTCTTTGGGATTGCTGTTTGCTCCGCCGACAGACAGCCAATATATGTAATCATTTTTATTCAAATCAATCTCCGCAAAGGCACATTCACCATCCTCAGCAGTATGTGCAAGAATTTCTCCGGACGGACTTATTATCTTTGTCGGCTGTATTCCCGAATCCCCCTGCTGCGAAGCGCATGCAACAACCACATAAACACCATTATCCTTTGCTCTTGCTATATGCCTGTATGTCGGATTTCCGGCGGTTGAAACAAACAGGATTTCAGCGCCCTGCTTTACCATTGCCTTTGCAGGCTCCGGAAAATACGCATCCCAGCAAATCAGCATACCTATCCTGCCAAAATCCGTATCAAATACCGGATAAGCATTTCCGGGCACCTGTCCTTTTTCATATTCCACAAGCGCCTGATGCGTTTTTATGTATCTTCCGGCTATATTTCCGTTTCTGTCAGTTAAAACCGCCGTATTATGTCTTAATCCTTTCTCGTCAAGTTCATGAAACGTAAACATTATATAACATCCGTATTCCGCAGCCTTTTTCCGCATCAGACTGCAAACACTGCCGTCTATCGGTTCATAAATCTTATCAGTCGGCATGCCCGTACCGCGGTCTGCAATCGTTTCCGCAAAAGAAATAATATCCGCGCCGTTTTTTGCCGCCTTGTCAATCGCCGCCGATATTCTTTCAAGGTTTTTCTCATAGCTGCCGTTATAATCTACTGCTATATGCGCCGCAGCTATTTTGACGTTCCTCTTCGTCAAAGGCTCACATTCTTTAAGAACCGGCCGATACCACCTTACGCTTCCGCTCTGTTTAAGTCCAAGCTCCAGGACAAGTCTTTCCTCTCCCTCACTTTTAAATTTTAACGAAAGTTTGCCGCACACTGGACGTTTTAAGTACATTCTGCGCTTAACCGTCCCTGCACTGTCATACAAAGAAATAAGACCGTACGCCGAAAGCACGCTTGCCGTATTAAAGGTTTCGTATTTGACACATATCTCATATGATACACCATTCTTTATTTGTACCGCATATTCATACTTTTGCAAAATAGGCGCAGCTTTATCCAGGGTAAGCAATGCACATTTTCCGCCGTCCGAAGCTTCTATTACACCACTTACACTGTTATCCGCAGCAAATCTGTGCACCCATCCCGATTCAAAGCCGCCAATCATATTTTCATTACTTTCATTCATTGTCAACACTCCTTAATTTATTGGTTTTACCATAAGGTAATATGCCGCTTTAGTGTTTCCGGGAGTCTGCATAACAATATGCTCAGGCTCACCTTCAATGACATTTATATACTTTTTGTATACGGTTCTGTAGCTTCGGTTTATTCCCATTGTATTGAATATCGGATTGCTGAGTTTAAGCTTTTCCCATGATGAATCTATAAATTTGGGCGTACCCCCCGCTGTTATCACATAAAGACACGCAGGCTTGTTTAAATCAAAGCTGTACCAGTCATGTGTTTTCCCCTCAAAATTGGGATATTTAAAACCCGATTCCTCAGACAGTCCGAAATAATATGCCCTCTGCCATGATGAATCCGCATTGCTTCGCAGCAAATTTGAATATATCGGAAAATAATACGCCCCCTCAAGTTCAGGCAAATCATCTGCCATGCTTATATATACGTTTGTATGTGCGTCTGCTCCGCCTTTAAAATCATTTTTTATTATCCCGTCCAACAAATAGCTGATGCTTGCTTTTGCGCCGTCATTTGTGCATCCTGTCTTTAACTCATCATCAAGTTCATCAAAGGTATTCGGCCCAAGATATTTTACATTGCTGATACACTGTGCCGCCTCGGCATTTTTAATGATAATAAGCAGCTTATCGCTTTTAACATTACTTAAATCCAAAGAAACCCTCCTGCCTGTCTTTGATATATCAAAACTTTTGGAATACTTATACACAAATGTATACTTTGCCGTCCACTTTCGGCTGTTTGCTGATGTTTTAAAGCTGTCGGCAGGCGGCTTTTCACTTTTATACTGCTCCGCAGTATAATTTGTGCCGTCAGGATTTTTCAGAGGTTCTACATCTATCAGCTTTGCCAGAACATCATAATTTACCGCGCGTCCGTTTTTATCTATATCCTCAGGCGGAATATTTTTAAAGGCAATGTTATAATATCTGTCCTCTGCCCCCATAGCGTCCATATATCTTGCCGTTCCGAATTTTCCGGCGCTGCATAAAAAGCCGTCGTTAGCAAGAGAATCTGCTCTGTCAATACTCAATACAGTAATCTCCGAATTCTCCGCCAAATCAAAGCTCAGACTTTCATTGTTGCAATCTGATTTACTGTAATAATAACTTTGCGGCAAAACAAAATAGTCCCATCCCTGCAAGTGTTCTTCCAACTCTTCTATTTCCATTCTGTTTCCATCAACAGAATTTCTGTCACTGCATAAACGCGAACCAAAGCTATAGCCTCCCGCGTTAGGTTTTGTTTCCGAATACAGATTTAAACTCTGCTGTTTCATAACCCCATTATGATTATAGCAAAACACCGCTTTGTTTGCGATAAATCTGCCTTCTGACGTGCCGCGGTCTGCAGTAAAACAATCTTCCTCCTCTGCTCCGTCAATTCTATGCTTATTACCGCGTTCAAAGTTAAAGCTTATTATCACGGTACGTGTTTTCCCCGATGCAGAGGTAATTCTGACCTCTGTTTTCATTTCATTCGGATTATCAGCCGTTATAACTTTTGTTGTCCCGTCTTTGGCCGATACCGTGACAGATGGATATACTCCTGTGTTCTCCGCGGTAAGTCCTACAGTATAGCTGTCCTTTCTGTCGTCAAAGCCGTCAATCATTCTGCCATTTATGAAAATTCCATTGAGAGCTGTGCTGTCAGCATCAGAGCACGCCGATGGCTTCAGCGGCGCTATTTTGTATTTATCAGCCAAAAACATCCTGACTTCTGCAACTTCTGAATCAATATTTTCCATTCTAATCGTATTTAAACCGCTTTTTGCCGTCACAGTCTTGACGTCAGTTAAACAACCATCGTTATTATAGGCTCCGAGAATAATTTCTGTATTCTTCGGCACACCGTTTATATAAACATCAGACATCGCAATATTATTTTCTTTTTTACAAATTGCTCTGGATATCTCCGGCGACTCATTTTTATTGTAGACAACAGTATCACTGAATGCGCTTGATATACCGCCGATTCGCGCACGCAGACGGACTGAGATACTTTCCTCCGTGACGTTTTGAATGATATACGTGCTACTTACATCACGCACGACGGTTCCGTTTATCTCAGCGTCATAGCTGCAACCGCTTTTTTCTGTCCACTCAACGACCAAATCGTCGTTCTCTTTATGCAAAGATACATCACCCGGAATCATATCAACGACACTTACAGGCGCGTTGTCCGACTCCAAAAGTGTATAGTTTCCCTTTTGTAAAGAAAGCTTTGTTCTGTCGCCGCTTGCCGACAGGGTAATTCCTGTCGCCGGTGATATTCCGCGTCCGTTTATATCCCTCATCCTTTGTATATCTATAGTTTTTAAATACTCATTCAAATTCTTTATATAAATATCCGTATCATCATCAGTACTAAGACATAGCTGTCCGCCGCCCATTGCAATGGTAGCCACCCCCGAAGTTTCGATCAGAACATTTCCGTCCTTGATCAATTTTGTTCCGTTGGTCAGCATAATCGAGTCATTATTATAGCTGACTGCCGCTCCGTCAAAGCGTGTGTTATCATATTTTGCTTCACCATCGGTCAGATTAGCCAGGATAACCGTGCCATCCTCAAATACAAGTCTGATACAGCTATTATCCGCTGAATATGATACAGAGGGCGTTTTGGCGTTTTCGCCGTTTTTATAAACACTCATAGTCGTTATCATTTTTGTGGAGGTACAGCTTGGCGTTGCAAATGACACTCTGTCCTGTTCATTTTTATCCGTGTATAAACCTGCACCGCCGTTTGCAGGCCAATATTTGCCCTGCAAATCATAAAATCCGCTGTAGTACGCTGCCGTTGTATTTTGCGGATATAATATGTCCGCGCGCAAACGCGCCTTTCCCTGAGTAATCACGGCAGAATTATTTGAGTACTCCATTGGGTTTTCGGAATTAAGCCACCATTTAAACTGTGACTGCTTACCCTGTTTTGCTGCAAGGTCATCAATAATAACAAAGACATCCGGGCGAATATAAATTATATTTCTTACATATCTTCCGATTTTCTCTGTATTTCCCGCCGGGCTGTCCATGTACGCATCCGTAGCGTCACCGGTAAGGCTGTCAAAGCTCATTTGATTTACAAACTGCAAAAGTCTGCCGCCTGCTTTAAGCGTATCATTGCTTCCGTTTGCGTTGGTGTACCATCCCTGTCCGTCCGTATCATCGGTTGTTATTGTATTATGTGCAAAGGTTTTTCTTGTAATATTATTATCATGCTCTGTATGATATGAGTCATAATAGCCGCTTTTTATTGCCAAATTCTCACCATACGCCTGAATTATAAAGCTGTTTTGATCCGCATGTGAATGGTTGTATGAGCCCCACGGACTTGACTTAAAGCTAAGCTGAACTCTGTCAGTATCGGTAAGACTGTCAGTCATTATTGCCCAGCCTATATCCGAAAACGCATGTGACAGCTGATAATCTGTCGGTATGTGCGCGCCTGTTTCGGCATTTTGCGATATATAATAATTCTGAACCGCCGCATTCAGACCTCCTGTTTGCTCCGACAGCCATTTTGCAACAGGATTTTTTGTAAATGCAGCAATTCTCCCCATAGACTGTGCGGTATATCCACCGCTTTCCGACTTTGTCCTGTTGGACTGATCGCCAAACGACCCATAGGAACCCTCAGGATAGGCATAAAGCGCCCATAAATACTGATTGCGCATCCAAGCAGTGTCATATAGATTCATCACGCCTGCCAGTGCCAGTACATCCATAAACTCTCCGCCTTGATTTGTGCTGTACTGCCAATAATCGGTTCCCTGACTCCAGCCGCCGTCCTGACACGACCACGGCGGAATAAGAGCCGCATACATGGGGATAACGCCTCTCAGCCATTTGTCTGCCTGAGGAATATCATCATACATTGCAATGCCGATAATTCCCAAATAACCAATGGTTGTCCAGCCGTGCGAATCATACGGGTTTTTCTTCAGCGAATCAATCAGATGACTTATTTTTTCACTCCGCGCTATAATCATATTAAGAATGTTGAACTTTTCGTCAGAATATTCACTTGTGTTTATTAAATCATAAACCCAATCATACGCCATTGCAGTTTTAAGTGCAATATCCCTGTGCGCCTGGTCGTGCCGCTTGTATGAGGTCGGTCCGTTTGTATCATCCCAGCTCCAGTCTGATACAGAATCCATCAGTTTGATTGCAAAATCACCGATTTCTTTATCACCTGTCAGCAAGTATGCAAAGGCAGTAGTCTGTATCATACTTGTCATCTTTGTTGCGGCGTTTAAAGCCTTTGCTCCGAATTCTGTCGGTTCGGGCGGAATTTCTCCGGTATTTATGTACCTTTTTGCATTTTCAACTGTGTTTTCATATATATATTTCGCAGTTGAGTTTGTGTTCCGATAATCCAAAAAGCTCTGTAAATTATCTCGCGTTGTCCATATTCGCGGATGCGATACAGGAACTCTCTGTATTATTTTATCAATATCATCAACATTAAATGTATATGCATCCGGATCTATTCTGAAGCGTCTTGCATCTGACCATGCGCTTGTTCCTGCAATGGTATGATACCTGACTGCCCAGTAATAATCCGTACCGGTTTTGAATGTATGGTCAAAGCTGTAATAATTAACGCTTATTCCGTTTTTCTGATACCTTATATCCTTTAAAGACGAATCCGCACACACAATCAAATCATAGCTTATGGCGTTATAAACATACGGCCATGTAAATGACGGAGGATTCTGCTGTGATGTATACTTATCTTCCGGTGAAAACGGCATATATCCGCCGCTTATATCATTGATATAAATATTACTTTCCTTCCAGTCCACACTTTCCGCAAATATTGTGAGGTCATAAGAAATTGTCATTGCAAAAATCAAAATCAGAGCTGTAATTCTTTTCATAATCTCATCCTTTATGCTGATTATAAGTATAAAATATCGGGAGAGATGCTACTTTTTTAATAACAACCTTCCGGATATTTTAATTCCGCACGGGCGGCACAGTAATACCGCCCATGCGTTGTCTGTATTATTTTTTGGTAAAGGCTATCCAGTCAAGGTTCCACATTCCGCTGATTGCTTCAATCTTCAAGGTGTATGTTCCCTGGTTTAAGTGAATGGTATCCTTACCGACAGCCGCACGCCAATCCGTTGAATCTGCGCCCCAGGATGCTGTCTTAGGCAGAGTAATTTCATAAACTTTGTCATCAATCGTTACACCTCGCCGCGCTCCGGCCTCCTCCCATGCAACATAGTCAAGCGAGAGTGTATAATCGCCGTCCTCCGGAATATTAACGGTATACACAAGATTTGTTCCGGCAGTATCATGTTTGGTAATACCTGCACCACCGGACATAAACTCTCGCGTATTGTATACGTTTCCGCTGCCTATTTCTTCGGCCGATTCAGCTTCTATGAACACGGTTGCTGCATTCTTAACACTTTCGTGATCACTTATCTGGTCAACCGCTAACTCATTTACAGGGACAGTCTCAAGTTCAATCACGTTATCTGCTTTGGTTGACGAAATGGTGAGTTCCGTGATACCCTTCACATCGCCAACCTTCAATCCGACGCTAAGCCCATCATTTATGCTCTTGACAATATACTTGCGTCCATCAAGTGACAACTTTCCGTTATAGCTGAAGCTTCCATCACGGCGCATATATCCCGTAAGCTCTGTGCTTTCCTTTACTTCTCCATCAATCTTTATCTTTATACTACCTTTGTCCTTGCTTGAAGACACCAGTTTTCCGTTAAGCATCAATGTGTAGTTATCCATATCTGCATCAAATGTTATCCCACTCTTTGACGGATCAACCATATATGTTGTCTTTATCTCATCAACGGCATCTTTTGCAGAATTCTCACTCGGTGCGGATGTCGTAGCAGGAATGCCGATATCCCAACGCGACCTTATTTTCTTCTCAATCGTCTTGGAAGCAATTGTCTCCTTACTGCCAACTTCACTATTTGGGATAAGCATACCGTTTTCCATTGCTATGCCGTATGCTTTGGAAATCTCATTGCCGTTGTAGTCGGTGACCTTTGTAATACCATTTATATATTCGTTTTCGGTATCAACGGAGATTTTCTGATCGGTATAGGTAGAGATGCTAAGTTCATTGCCGCCCATAACAACAGATGCTCTGTCTTCGCAGCGGATAAGTTCTTTATCGCCCCATTTGAGGAACGTACCGAGCGCAAGCATTATGCTTCTGTCATTATACATCACCGCTGTACCATCAAAGCTAATTTCCTCATCTGTAGTGACAGTTTTTCCCGGTTTCTGCGTATTTACCAATACAACAGTTCCGTCAGCAAAGGTCATCTTTACATAATCTTCATGCTCCTCTGTATCAACATACCTTGCTTCGGTACCATCACGGTGTACATCCATAGTTACAATCATCTTTGTGCGGTCAACCTTTGGTGTCTGGAACCACACTCTGCGCTGCACATTGTAATTCGCATATTGTCCTGTTGCCGGGTAAATTGTCATATCCGATAAAGCAAAGGTGTTGTTATAGAAAGTTTTTACGCCGCTTGATGGATATTGTACTTTTGCGTCAAGCACAGCGCTGCCCTCTTGAAGTCTTGCACCGGCTCCATCGTCATATGTCTTAATATCATGCTCAGCATTCAGCCACCACTCAAATTTTCTCTTATCCTTGTCCTTTGCATCAAGCTCGTCGATTACCACAAAGATATCGGGACGAATATAAAGCATGCATCGTTCAAACTTGTCAAGTTCTCCTTTGTACGCCTGTGTCGCATCGCCTGCCGACATATCAAAGTCAATCTGATTTAAAAATCCGGTAAGCTTACCTTTAGCGTTAAAGTCATCATCATTCTGGCCTCTGCTGTTTGCTATCGTCACACTATTATGTGCGCCTGTCTTTCTGGTAAAGCCGCTGTCATGCTTTGAGTGATAAGAATCATAATAGCCGCTCTTTATCGCTAAGTTTTCGCCGTACGCCTGAATTATAAAGCTATTCTGGTCAGGGTGTGAATGGTTATATGATCCATAGTAACTCGACTTAAACGTACATTGAATTCTGTTGGGATCAATCAGGTCATCCGACATCACCGTCCAGCCTACATCCGAAAATTCATGTGCAAGCGGATATGTCATCGGCTCTTGGCTATTCACATTCTCAACCATTTTTGCAACATAATAACCAACAATTCCGTCCATATTTTCTGAACCGCCCCATTGATCGTAAAGCCATTTGAGCACCTCGTTGCCCCGGTCAAATGCCAGTTGGCGGCCGGCAATATTACCGGAATACTCCATAGAGGATTTTGTTCTGTTTGCCTGGTCTCCAAAGCTTCCGTATGAATTGGGAGGATACGCATAGAGCATCCAAAGATACTCGTTTCTGCACCATGCTTTTTGATTCAGATCGATGATACCGGCAAGAGCCAGAACCTCAACAATCTCTTTGTTGGTAGAGGAGCTGTACCGCCAGTAGTCAGTTCCCTGGCTCCAACCACCATCCTCATAAGACCACGGCGGAAGCATCGCAGTATAGCCGTCAAAAACTGTCCTCAACCAGTTTTCTGCTTCCGGTGCATCACCGTAGAGTGCAAGTGCAATAATCCCGATAAACCCGTATGCGGTCCATCCATGCGAGTCATAGCTGCTTTTTGCCAGCGAATCAAGCAAATACTCCATAACCTTAGTGCGCTCAACGACCATTTTAATAACTTGTTTTTTTTCGCTTTCGGTCATAAGATCCTGCAGCATATCATAGCCAATCGCTGCATTAAGGGCAATTGCCCTGTGCACCTGATCCTGAGATGTATAAGAAGTATCGCCGTTTATATCCCATTTAGAAAGTTCAACAAGGCACTTCACACCATAATTTCCAATCTCTTTGTCACCGGTGAACTGATAGGCCTGACCACAGGTTGTTACCTGTCCGTAAAGTTCTCTTGCATCTCTGACAATTTGTTGTGAATATGCCGCATTTTTTCCCTCATCATTTGCATCCCGTTGCAAAACTGGCTCTTTAGGGATATAATTTGCTTCCACGTATTCGTGTGCTTTGCTGATAATACTGTCATAAATACGCTTACAATCAGCATTTGTATCCTTCCAGCTTCTCATATCCTCAAGGGTATCCTGTGTAAAATATATTCTTGGGTGGCTCTTAGGAATCTTTGCCATAAGTGCATCGGCACCCGGATAGACAAACTCATACGCGTCCGGCTTAATCTTAAAACGCCGAGCATTTGACCACTCGCTATATTCCTTGCCGTCAAAATAGCGTACCGCCCAGTAATAATACACTCCCGTCTCAAAGGTGGTTGGGAAAGTGTAAAAATTGTTTGTAATATCATATGCGCTGTATTTAATATCCTTATCCTGCGGATGCACCACTGTGTAATACCAGCTCACAATCAGCTGAGGTAATGTTTTTCAAGCTGTCCTTTTTGCCATCCGTTGTAAAGTATACCATATAGCCCTCGTCAAATGTATCATATACAAAACCACGGCGATATGATCTCTGACTTCTGTAATTGGTCTGCCATGATGAAACAGGAGTTCTGTTAGATGCACGATAGTCAAATTCCAGATTCGTAATAAAGCCTTTTCGATTCAAACAATACCTGACTATATCTCCTTTTTTAAGGTCGGTAACCTTCATGGTCTTGGCAATAGTTGGATCACTTGTATCTGCAGAGCCCGAGAATGTAAATCCTCGCTTAACCGGGACATCTTTGCTGCCGTTTGAGCTAATCAGTGTCTCAACATCAATTATCTGACCGTTTTCGTCAAGGCCATTTGAGAGATAATCAACAACTGCAAACTTGATAC
The DNA here is from genome assembly GCA_905205855.1 of uncultured Eubacteriales bacterium. Taxonomy (GTDB): domain Bacteria; phylum Bacillota; class Clostridia; order Monoglobales; family Monoglobaceae; genus Ructibacterium. The sequence continues at coordinate 16,769 of CAJLFL010000017.1, forward strand.
TATCGCCAATTGTAGAATTAACTTCATCAGAGTTTTCCATCCCTATGAAGTATGATATGACACTGTTTTTATCGGTATAAAACGCATTTGAAGTGTATTTATCATCATGAACAAGAAAGCTACTTGCAGTATATATCGTATACTTTTCCTCATCCATCAAATCTCCGCTTGACGTCGATGGGTAAAGCATAACTCTTGTTTTTGACGGAGTCAGTGCGATTCTTGGTCCGAGCGTCCCATTGGTCTGACGATAATAGTCCGTCGAAGATGAGGATGTTAGTGTGAACAGCGCGTCATTGCTTTCGGTCTTATCCTCTCTCAGATTAAGCTTAGACGTTGTGCCATTGATAACGGTAATGACCTTTGCAGGAAACAATATAAATAATGCTGTCCTGCTCATAATAAACTATTCGGTTGGAGTCATCGATTCGTCTGCTCCACATACCACTTAAATTACCCTTTAAAGGCTCAGGCTTACCGATACCGTCAAAGGTATTCCTCTGAATATCTTTTAAAATTGTATTGATTTTCTTTAAGGTTTTTTTATCCTGTGTTTGCCAATGCAGGTAATCATCCCACGCACGGTCTTCCCATAATAATCGCATCAGTCCACCTCAATTAAATCGTGCTGTGCAAAATGAGCCTTGCCCTCTTTTATATCACGCGCAATGCCTTCCAAATAACGCATATTGCTGTCAGAGTAAAACGGATCAACCGAAACCTCAAACGGTATGCGTTTTTCTCTTCCAACCTTTTTCGCAAAAATTGTAAACGCAGCAGTCATAGAAAGTCCCAAATCAGAGCAAGCCTGTTCCATACTTTTCTTTACATCTGAGTCCAATTTAAAATTCACATTAACAGCCTGAGCCATATCTATCGCCCCTGTCTTATTTATATTATATGCCAAAACAAAGAAAATGTCAAGCTATTATCTTTATTTTATCTTTATATTTTCCTAAAAATTTATT
>CAJLFL010000018.1 GCA_905205855.1 uncultured Eubacteriales bacterium
GCACCCCCTCCAGCCTGAGCTTTGGCGGTGTGTCATCAGCCATATCAAGGTTTCCACTGACAGCAACTATTTTATCTGTCTGAAGCAATGCCTCATACTTTCTCAAAAGACTTGGAAATACTATAACCTCTATTGTGCCGGTTAAATCCTCAAGTTCAACATAACGCATCATCTCTCCTTTTTTTGTAACCTGATTCCTTACCTCTGTTATTATTCCGGAAAGTGTAACAACTGAACCGATATTGTATCTGTTATCCTCATTTTCTTTTATATCCGCAATTTCTGCCGTTGCTGATTTTTTAAGGCTTTCCTTATACCTGTTAAGCGGATGACCTGAAATATACATTCCAATGCACTCGCGTTCCATTGAAAGAATTTCACGTTCATCAAACTCCGCCAAATCCGGGAAGCTGTCGTCATCACCATGCGTTTGTCCAAGCATTGTACCAAACATATCCAGCTGACCTGGCATAACAGATTTATTCTCACTTACTGCATCATCCAAAACCTTTTCATAAACCGCGAGAAGCACAGAACGTTTAAGCTCCATACTGTCAAACGCTCCGCATTTAATCAGTCCCTCTATTACTCGCTTGTTTATTTTATGCCCTGCCATACGGCGGCAGAATTCTCTGAATCCGGTAAAGCTTCCGCCGCTTTCACGCTCATTTACTATCTCGTCAACCACGGCAGAGCCTACATTTTTAACAGCCGCAAGTCCAAAACGTATTTTCCCGTCGTCAACAGAAAACTGTTTTCCGCTTTTGTTTATGTCAGGCGGAAGAATTGTTATTCCCATTCCTTTGGCAACAGAAATGTACTTTGTTATCTTGTCCGATTTTTCTATGAATGATGTAAGGATTGCCGCGAAAAATTCCACAGGATAGTGACATTTAAGCCATGCTGTCTGAAAGGCAACAACCGCATATGCAGCTGCATGTGATTTATTAAATGCATATGATGCAAAATCCATCATTTCATCAAATATCGATGCCGCAATTTTTTCATCCATACCGCGTTTTACTGCGCCTTCTACAATTTGTCCACCATCTGACGTTCCGTAAATAAAATTGTGTCTTTCCTTTGCCATTACATCGGCTTTTTTCTTTGACATTGCCCTGCGTACCAAATCTGCTCTGCCAAGAGAATAACCGCCAAGTTCGCGTACAATCTGCATTACCTGTTCCTGATAAACTATACACCCGTAGGTGACATTTAAGATATGTTCAAGCATCGGATGTTTGTATCTGACTGCTTTGGGATTCTTCTTATTGGCAACATACATAGGTATTGAATCCATAGGACCCGGACGATATAAGGAAATTCCTGCTATAATATCCTCCAGCGAATCCGGCTGAAGCTCTTTCATAAACTGTTTCATTCCACCGCTTTCAAGCTGAAATACGCCATCGGTTTCCCCTGCGGAAATCATATCATAGGTTTCCTCATCTTCAAAGTCAGGATGCTCTATATCAGGTTTTATACCCGTCTGTGTATATATATGGTTGACTGCATCCCTTATGACTGTCAGAGTTCTCAGTCCGAGAAAGTCCATTTTAAGAAGTCCAAGACGTTCAATAGTTGTCATTGTAAACTGTGTTGTAATAACATCATCATTTTTCTGCAGCGGGACATATTCCTGCACCGGCTTGCGCGTAATAACCACACCTGCCGCATGTGTAGAGGTATGCCGCGGCAAGCCTTCAAGTGCTCTCGCCGTATCAAGCAGCTCTCTTATTTTTGAATCGGCATCATACATTTCTTTAAGCTTATAGTTTATTTTTAAGGCATTGTCTATGCTGATGTCAAGTTCCTTCGGGATCTGCTTTGCAACATTATCCACCACACCGTACGGGATATTCAATGCACGTCCGACATCACGTACCGCCAGCCTTGCAGCCATAGTACCGAATGTGACAATCTGACACACCTGCGACGCGCCGTATTTTCGGTTTACATATTCTATAACCTCTCCGCGCCGCTCATAACAAAAATCTATATCTATATCCGGCATGCTTACTCTTTCCGGATTTAAAAAACGTTCAAAAATAAGCCCGTATCTTATAGGATCAATATTAGTAATGTGCAGACAATAGGAAACCACGCTTCCGGCTGCGCTTCCTCTGCCGGGTCCTACCATAATTCCGCTGCTTCTGGCAAAACGGATAAAATCCCACACAATAAGAAAATAGTCCACATAGCCCATGCTTTTGATAATATCAAGCTCATATTCAAGGCGCTTGCGTACTGTTCCGTCATCATTCGGATATCTCTCTGCCATTCCCTCGTCAGTCAGCCTGCAGAGATATTCGTATGACGTCAGTCCATCCGGAACATCAAATTTAGGAAGATGAAGCTTTCCGAATTCAATTTCAACATTACATCTGTCCGCAATCCGCTGAGTATTCTTTATTGCTTCAGGTATATATGAAAACAATTCATTCATTTCTGCTTCGGATTTTAAATACAGCTGATCTGTCGACATTTTCATTCTGTCAGGATCGTCAACTGTTTTTCCCATCTGTATACACATAAGAACATCCTGATATTTTGCATCTTCCTTCAGCACATAATGAATATCATTAGTAACAACGGTTTGCAAATTAAGTTCTTTTGCAACGGCAAGCAGACCGCGGTTCAGCTTTTGCTGTTCAATTATACCGTGATCCTGAAGTTCTATAAAATACCTGTCACGACCGAAAATTTCCGTAAATTCCTCCGCGCGGCGTTTTGCCTCGTCATAATTATCCGAAAGAATATTAACAGATACAACACCCGACATACATGCGCTGAGTGCAATTATACCCTCGTTATACTCTCTCAAAAGTTCCATATCTATTCTCGGCTTATAATAATATCCCTCGGTATATCCCATAGATACAAGCTTTATAAGATTATGATATCCAATATCATTTTCAGCAAGCAAAATAAGGTGGCAGCTGCGTGAATCATATTCATGCACCTTATCTAATCTCGAACGTGCCGCAACATAAACCTCGCAACCGAGAATCGGTTTTATTCCCTGTGATTTTGCATATTCGTAAAACTCAATTACACCGAACATATTGCCGTGATCGGTGATTGCAATAGCAGTCTGTCCAAGTTCTTTTGCACGGTCAATCAGTTTTTTTATTGTTCCTTCCCCATCCAACAGACTATATGCTGTATGAGTATGCAAATGCACAAACGCCATATGAGTTTACTCCTTTCCATATTTTTATCCGCATTGTCTTATTCTGCCATTTCAATAAGCTTTTTCATCCGCCGGTTTACACCTGATTTTGTCATAGGCGGGTTCATAAGTCTTCCAAGCTCACTCAGACTTAAATCCTTGTGCTTGAGTCTGAGAAACGCTGTTTCGCGCAAATCATCCGGAATATTCTCCAGCCCTATTGTTTCGCTCAGCCTTTCAATCGCATATACCTGTCTTACAGATGCATTTATTGTTTTTTCGAGATTTGCCGTTTCAATATTGACAGAACGGTTAAAATCATTACGTATTTCTTTTTCGATTTTTATGTTCAAAAGGGACATTTGCGACTTAAACGCCTCAAGATATGCAAGAAAGTCAGAAATTGTTTCGCTGTTTTTTGTATACAAAACATATTTTGATTTTCTTACGGTGTGTTTGAACTCAAAGCCGCTCTCGCTTAAAAGCTCGTTCATATCGCGGCTTAGTCCGAGATATGGCGTAACAAATTCCAGATTATAATTCTTGCTTGGATTTATAACTGTACCGCCACTCATGAACGCCCCTTTTATAAAGGCTCGGCGGCAGCAATCAGATTGTATCAGACCGCGGAATATTCTGTAACGTATTACTCCGGTTGACGGATCAAGCAATTTAAGCCTGTCCAATATCCGCAGAATTTTTTCGGAATCCGAAACCTCAGCAATATACCGAGCAGCCGCTCCGCTGCCGCTCTGCTTTGAATCAATCTTCAATCCAAGGCTTTTGCCAAGCTTGATATACTTATTCAAGACATCAATATTTCCGGTTATAAACTTAATTACGCTGCCGTTTATCAATGCCCCAAAAAGCATCAATCCCATATACTCAGCCTTATCGCAGCAGTCAAATTCATTATTTGCAAGACACAGTTCTTCTTTGACCGTACTTGAAAATGATTTCATTTGCCCTCATCCTTTCACTGATGCAGACCGCGTTTCGGTGTATAAAGCATAACCCCGTCCTCGTTCACATCGCTGTATCTGGAAAAATTGTAAACATCTATTATAGCATCAGCAAGCACAGACGGATTATGTCTTATATAGCGCTCATTTTCTATTCCGACAAGATTACGCGGAAACAAGCGTATTCCCGTCCCTTCAAATTTATTAATATCAGGCTCTACCGGTTCGGAATCCTCCTCAGTATACTTTGCCAAAAGCGGTGATTCAACTGCATTTGTATTTATAATACAATAATCTATGAATCCGGGATATGTATGGTCAAGTATTGCTTTTACATGGTCATATGCAGTATATCCGTCTGTTTCTCCCGGCTGAGTCATTATGTTATTTATATAAACAACCGGAACCTTTGATGCTTTAATACATTCGAGCACGTCCGGAATAACAAGATTTGGCAATATACTTGTATACAGGCTTCCGGGTCCGAGTGTTATAATATCCGCTCCGGCGATTTCCTCAGCTACCTCAGGAATCATTTCAACGCATTTATCCAGTTTTTTGTTTTTAGGCTGAAGTGCAATGCTTTTAATTCTTGAACCCATAACGCTTACACATTTGCCTATTGCCGATTCGCCCACCACTTCTTTTCCGTTTTCAAGCTCGGCAACAAGCTCGGAATCCGTAACCGTAACCGGCAAAACCTTTCCCTGTACATTTAAAACGTTGCTTACGTTCTGAACAGCGGTTATGAAATCCCCGCTGAATATTTCATTCATTGCAGCAAGAAATAAGTTGCCGAAGTTCTGACCGGAAAGACTTCCGTGTTTAAATCTGTATCTCAGCAGCTTTTCCATAATCGGCTCTGTCTTTGACAGTGCAAGTATACAGTTTCTTATATCTCCCGGTGGAAGCATATTCATATCTCGCCGCAGAACACCGCTGCCGCCGCCGTCATCCGCCATGGTAACCACCGCAGTAATGTTCTCTACATATTCTTTAAGACCGCGCAGCATTGTAGAAAGTCCTGTTCCGCCGCCAAAAGCAACAATTTTCGGTTCTGCTTTTTTATTATAATTTATCATTTACTCACCCACACATCAAAATAAAACAATCTATACATGCTTCTGTATGTCCCTGTGAGCTATAAGGACATTATGTTTCGCGCTGTTGAGTTTTTTATATAACTCCTCTGCGATAGTAACGCTTCTGTGATGTCCGCCGGTACACCCTATTCCTATGACAAGCTGTGATTTTCCCTCTTTGATGTAATGCGGAATAAGATAGTCTATCATAGTATAAAGCATATTTAAAAATTCCTTGCTTTGCGGATATTGCATTACATAGTCTCGTACACATGTTTCAAGCCCTGTATGCTCTCTGAGTTCCGGAATATAAAACGGGTTAGGCAAAAATCTTACATCAAAAACCAAATCCGCATCAAGCGGTATTCCATACTTAAAACCAAATGACACAACATGAGTCATAATCCCCTCATAAGCTTTTTCTCCGCCGTAAATAGCTGTTATATGCGCTTTAAGCTGTGATGTAGAGGTATTTGAGGTATCAATTATATGCGTTGCCTTCTTACGTACTTCTTCAAGCAACATTTTCTCGCGGCGGATACCGTCTATAACTCTGCCGTTTACGGCAAGCGGATGGCTCCTGCGTGTTTCTTTATACCGTTTAATCAAAACCTCCTCGGACGCTTCAAGAAATACAATTTCATAATCGTATCCCATTTCAGCAAGCTGATCAAGACTTCCGGCAAGCTGGTCAAATAATTTGCCGCCGCGGATATCACATACCAAAACAGCAGTATCGTTGGGTTCTGATGCCTTATGATATATCTCTGCAAATTTAGGAATAAGCTCAGGCGGCATATTATCCACACAATAAAATCCGAGATCTTCCATGGCTTTAACTACCTGAGATTTTCCGGCACCGCTTAATCCGGTAACAATTATAAATTTCATGATTAAAACTCCCCTATAAATCGCACCTCAGGCATAAGCTCATAGCCCGAATCCTCTTTCACTTTCTTTTGCACCATTGATATAAGTGCTCTTACATCTGCAGCCGTTGCTCCCTTGTCATTTATTATAAAGCCGGCATGTTTTTCGGAAACCGATGCTCCGCCGACACGCGCACCCATAAGACCTGAATCCTGTATAAGCTTTCCGGCAAAAGCGCCCTCCGGACGTTTAAACGTACTGCCGGCACTTGGAAAATTAAGCGGCTGCTTTTCAATTCTTTTTGCAGACAGCTCATTCATCTGCGCCTTAATATTGTCCGGATTTCCCTCAGTCAGTTCTATGGTACACCCAAGTATTACACATCCGGGATCAGTCATAAACAAGCTGCTTCTGTATCCAAATGCACAATCTCTGGCATCTATAGTTCTGCGTATTCCCTGTGAATCTATATATGTTACTGATTTAACAACCTGTTTCATCTCGCCTCCGTATGCTCCGGCATTCATGTAAAGCGCACCGCCGAGAGTCCCCGGTATTCCTGCCGCAAATTCAAGCCCGGTCAGGCAGTTGCCGCATGCCATGTTTGCAAGCCTCGACAGCTTGATTCCTGCACATGCAGTAATAATACTATCATCTGCGGTTACCGCGCTAAACTGATTACCTATTTTTATAACAACACCTCTTATACCTTTATCACCTACAAGTATATTAGATCCGTTTCCTATAACAATATACGGAATATTTATTTGTTTAAGCAGTTTTACAAGTGCTTCAGCCTGATTCATATTTGAAGGCTCGGCAAGCAAATCTGCCGAACCGCCTATCTTAAATGTAGTGTGACGGCTCATAGGCTCATTTATACGAACCATAGATGATGTAACGATTTCTGAAATCAGCCTTATAACTGTATCGGTCAAAGTTTTTGCCCCCTAATTTTTAAATTCTTTTAAATATCTTTCAAACCTTTCTCTGTTAAGGTTCATTATAAGATTTTCCGGAAAATCTATCTTTTCCAGAACAGCCAGAGCCTTATCAAATACTCCTACCTGAAACGGTGCGTGTGCATCGGAGGATACAACTATCTTAGCTCCGATTTTTTTACAGTATTCAGCTATTTTGCCGCAAATCACATCACTTCCCGGACGTACGGCAAACGAATGATTATTTATTTCTATGCATTTATTTGCAGCCTTTGCCGCCTCGATTACAGGTTCGTGTTCAAACTGATATGCGGTCTGTCCCATATGTCCTAAAACAGTCACATACGGATTTTTTATTACATTCAGCCACGTTTTTGTATGTTCTTCGACAGTACGCGGTTTAAAACACGGTCTGTGAATCGACGCAATCATCATATCCATTTTCTTTTGTATGCTGACAGGAAAATCAAGACTTCCGTCAACATCAAGTATATTAGCTTCAGCTCCCTTTATAAGACGCACACCGTCTATCTCCTCCGGCAATTCTGCCATAGTTTCAAAATGCCATATATGAGGGGCATCTGGAATCTGAGGTCCATGATCTGTCATGCAGACCAGCTCAATTCCTCTCTTTTTTGCTTCTGTGATATTTTCAATTATAGTTCCAAATGCATGTGTGCTGCAATTTGTATGCGTATGCGTATCGGCTAAAATTTTAATCATTTTACCACTTCCTTATTTACTGTCTTATTCTGCCGCAAAGCCTCCGACATGCTCCGCTATTCTGCGGTTAAGTTCTTCTGCCGCATTATAGCCAAGCATTTTCTGCCTGTTGTTCATTGCCGCAACCTCAAATATTACCGCAAGGTTTCTGCCGGGCCGAACCGGTATTGTCAGCGACGGAATATCAAGCCCCAAAATATTTGTGTATTCATCCACAAGACCAAGTCTGTCATACTGCTTGCCGTGTTCCCACGCCTCAAGATGTATTATAAGGTCAATTTTTTCGGAATCCTTAACAGCGCCCATACCAAAAATATTCTTTACATCAACTATTCCTATACCGCGGATTTCAATAAAATGCCTTATAATATCCGGCGAAAACCCAACAAGAGATTTAGACGAAACCTTTTTTATCTCAACAGCGTCATCCGCAACCAGTCTATGACCGCGCTTAATAAGCTCAACCGCCGCCTCACTCTTACCGACACCGCTGTCACCCATTATCAGAACACCCTGACCGTATATCTCTACCAATACGCCGTGTCTTGTAATTCGCGGAGCAAGCTCAACATTAAGATATGCATTAAGCGTACTTGTGAAGTAAGAAGTCGGATGTGCCGTACGCAAAACCGGTGTTTCATATTCTACGGCAAGCTTCATCATTTCAGGCATAGCTGTTCCGTTTCTTGTTATTACAACCGCAGTAACGTGCTGTTCAAAAAGCTTTTTCAAAGCATTATAACGTTCCTCTGAGGTCATTGTGGCAAGGTATGTGTTCTCTACCATACCGAAAACCTGTATGCGCTTTGAATCAAAATAATCAAAAAAAACCGGTTATCTGCAAGCCGGGACGGTTGAGGTCAGCCGTATCGACCATAATCTTCCGATCCGGATAATAAAGCTTCTCAAGCTTCATTTCTTTTACAACTTTATTTAATTCAACACTAAACTTTTCCATTCAAGTCCACCTCTGTTTTATTTTTAGCTTTGTCATACAGGAATTTAAAACTTTTATATCTTATAAATTATACTTTTTTTATTGTTAAATGTCAACATTATAAGGCAATTTAATTTTCTTGACAAGTTTAAATATATGCTGTATAATAGCTTGCATATTATTGTATTTAGTTGGAGGTGTTGGATTTGGTTGCAGATATACGTCGTGAAGAAATATGCACACTATTAAAGTCACATTCGGCAGTATCAACGGCAACACTTGCTGAACGTTTCGGCGTTTCGATAGAAACCATACGAAAGGATTTGCTTTTTCTTGAAAATGAGTCCAAGCTTGTAAGGGTTCATGGCGGAGCGGTTGCACATTCAAGCACAAAACCATATTTAAATCTTTCAAAACGTATGAACATAATGCGTACTGAAAAATTTGAGATTTCATGTATTGAGTCATCGCTTATAAAAAACGGTGATATAATAGCTGTAGATACCGGAAGTACAGCCATTGAATTTATAAATGTATTAAAAGACCGGTTTGATACATTAACGATAGTTACACATTCGATGGATGTCTTTCAAAGAGCATGCAATCATAAGAATTTTAATATTATCCTGTGCGGAGGATACTATTTACAAAATGAAAACTCATTCTACGGCAGTTTTACCACTGATATGCTTGACAAAATACATGTAGAAAAATCGTTTATATTTCCTTATGCCTTATCATTAAAAAACGGAATATGTGACCTGAACCCTCAGCTTTCCGAAATACAAAAAAAGCTTTTCTCAATCGGTGATGAAATTGTCATACTTGCCGACAGCAGCAAATACGAAAAAAGCGCTCTTTTGAAGGTTTCGGATATGAATCCGTGTTACACATATATTTCCGACACAAAGCTGTCCGAGGAAATTAAAGCAGTTTACAGAAATAATGACATAAACATAATAACGAAAGACTGAGGAACGAACAATGGAAAAAATAACCGATAAGAAACAAATAAGAAACATGACGTTTCTCTTTATGATTTTGTACCTCATAAGCTATCTTACACGAATAAACTATGCAGCGATAATATCCGAGATTGTCATAGCTGAGGGAATACAAAAATCCGTTGCTTCGCTCGCGCTGACCGCGAGCGCAATTACATACGGTATAGGACAGCTTCTAAGCGGATACATGGGCGATAGAATTGAGCCGAAAAAACTTATTTTCGGTGGGCTTTTAACCACACTGACAACGAATCTTCTTATAACGCTTTGCTCCTCTCCTTATCAAATGGCTGTTGTATGGGGGATAAACGGTATAGCGCAAGCCTTTATGTGGCCGCCTCTGCTTAAAATAATGACATCGCTTTTCACGGAAGGCGTTTTTAAAAAGGTTTGCGTTGTTGTTTCCTGGGGAAGCGCTACGGGGACAATTCTTGTATATCTGCTGTCACCGCTATGTATTTATATTGCCGGCTGGCGTGCGATATTTATTCTTTCTGCTGCTGCCGCTGCTGTGATGGCGTTTGTATGGAGCAAAAAATGTCCGCGTGTTAAAATTGAAGTCACTGAAAATCCGACCGAAAATTTGCAAAGCGCAGCGTTTTCAGCCAAACCGTTTCTGCTTTTGCTGCCAATTATGCTTGCTATTGTATTGCAGGGAGTTCTGCGTGACGGAGTTATGACATGGATGCCGTCATACGTTTCAGATACCTTTAACCTAAGCAACCGCATAGCAATCATGACAAGTGTTATACAGCCATTAGTAAGCATTTTTGAATCACAGATTGTATCATTTGTGTATCAAAAGTATATTAAAAATGAAGCTATGCTTTGCTCCGTTTTATTTGCAATATCATGCGTTGTATCTACTGCACTGTTTATTTTCGGCACAAGCTCTGTAATATTGTCGATTGTTCTTGCTGCGCTGCTTTCCGGAAGTATACACGGTGTAAACCTTATAGCGACTTGTATGATTCCTCCGTACTATAAAAAATACGGACATATTTCTCTTGTTGCCGGTGCTCTTAATTTCTGCACATACATAGGAAGCTCCGTTTCAGCGTCAGGACTGGCATTATTCTCTGAAAACTATGGCTGGCAAAACACCATTTTGCTTTGGAGTGTTCTTGCCGGTGTCGGCTGTCTGATTTGCGGTCTGCTTTACAGGAGCTGGAAAGCGTTTGTCAGGCAAGCTTAGCTGAAAGATAATATTAGCTGTTTCAAGAGGAATTTATAACTTTTTAAGATTTTTTCTAAATTCCTCTTGATTTTTTTTATAAGATGTAGTATACTATTTAATGTTGCGGCGGGGTGTGGCTCAGTTTGGTAGAGTACCTGAATGGGGTTCAGGTGGCCGCTGGTTCGAATCCAGTCACTCCGACCAATAAAACAAAAACCGCCGAATTTCGGTGGTTTTTGTTTTTGCTTACACGTTTTATTGTATTTTATCCATTCAGCCTATACAAAATTGTTATATATCTTAAATCCTTGTCATCAAGATTTAAGCCGCTGCCATCACCTTTGATTATGCCGCTATCAACCGCCCATTTGACCACCTTGCGCGCGCTCTGCGGCTCGTTGTCACTACCAACTTTTTGTGAGTATGCCTGCGGCACTAAAGCCCTTGATTTTACTGCATTTTTCGTAAAGCCCTGTAAATGACATTCGGCTAAAGTTTTGCTTGATTTTTTAGTAAAACCGAATATACTATTTAATGGTGATGCTTTATCCTAAACCGATATGATTTTTAATTACATGAAATATCGGGCTTTATTCTCTTTTGACCGACAGAAAAAAGTAATCGTACGGAGGTAAAAAACACAAATGGCTTCAAAAGATAAATCAGAGCAAAAAACGAATGTTATGCGGATTTTGGATCAAGCCAAGATTTCATACAACCACTATTGTTATGCCGACACAGACGCCATAAGCGGACTTGAGATTACCGAGGTTCTGAATCAAAATCCGGACAGGGTATTTAAAACTCTTGTGACAGTAGGCAAATCAAAAGAACATTACGTATTTGTTGTTCCGGTTTCATCCGAACTCGATTTAAAAAAAGCCGCCAAATCAGTCGGTGACAAATCTGTCGAGATGGTAAAATCAAAAGAGCTTCTTCCTCTTACCGGATATATTCACGGCGGCTGCTCTCCAATAGGGATGAAAAAGTTTTTTAAAACAGTAGTAGATGAAAGCGCTTTAAACTTTGACAGTATATTATTCAGCGCCGGAAAAATCGGTTATCAGGTGGAGATTGCTCCAAATGATTTAAAGAAAATAATAAAATTTGATTATGCCGATTTGAAAAAATAGACTTATAATAAAATTTTAAGGGCGGTGCAAAATATTTTGCACCGCCTTTGCTGTTTATTTAATCAATAAACTCTCTCCGGTCATCTCGCTCGGTTTTTCAAGTCCCATCAAATCAAGCATCGTGGGAGCCAAATCCGCAAGACGTCCGTTTTTAAGCTCCTTTGCACCGCCGCCGATAAGAACAAGCGGTACAACATTTGTTGTATGTGCCGTAAACGGGCCACCGGTTTCATAGTTAACCATCTGATCAGCATTACCGTGGTCTGCAGTTATTAAGGCTTTTCCACCCATTTTAAGTATGGCATTAACAACTCTGCCGAGGCATTCGTCAACAGTTTCCACCGCCTTGACGGCTGCTTCAAACACTCCTGTATGACCTACCATATCACAATTTGCAAAGTTTAAAACTACTACGTCGTATTCTCCGCTTTCTATTCGCTTAACAACCTCATCGGTTACCTCCGGCGCACTCATCTCCGGCTGAAGATCATATGTTGCAACCTTAGGTGAGTTAATCAGCGCTCTGTCTTCACCGTCATAGACCTGTTCTACACCGCCGTTGAAGAAAAACGTAACATGTGCATATTTTTCGGTTTCGGCTATACGAAGCTGTCTTAAACCTTTTTTGCTGATATACTCTCCAAATGTATTACTGAGCGATTCCGGTTTAAAAGCTACCTCAACATTAGGCATTGTTGCATCATACTTTGTCATGCATACATAGTATGTTTTAAAGAATTTCCTATCAAAACCGCTAAAGTCAGGATCGACTATTGTTCTGGTAATCTCACGGGCACGATCCGGTCTAAAGTTAAAGAAGATGACTGAATCGTTTTCCTGTATTTTGCCTACAGGGGCGCCGTCCTTAACTATAACAGTAGGTACGACAAACTCATCCGTTACGTCATTGTTATAGCTTTCATTCATAGCCGTAACCGCAGATTCACAAGTATTTCCCTCGCCGAGAACCATAGCGTTATATGCTTTTTCAACGCGCTCCCAGCGATTGTCACGATCCATTGCATAATATCTGCCCATAACGGTCGCAATATCACCAACACCGATTTGGCGGATTTGTGAGACAAGTTCTTCAACAAAGCCTGCACCGGACTTCGGCGGAACATCCCTGCCGTCCATAAAGCAGTGCACATGAACATTCTCTATACCGTTTTCTTTTGCAAGACGAAGAAGTCCGTACAAATGCTTATTGTGGCTATGAACACCGCCGTTTGAAAGTAATCCTGCAAAATGCAATGCGCTGTTATTCTTTTTGCAGTTTTCAAGGGCGCCGAGCAGCGCCGGGTTTTTAAAGAAATCACCATCATCTATTGATTTTGTAATACGTGTAAGCTCCTGATAAACTATTCTGCCGGCACCGATGTTGGTATGTCCGACCTCAGAGTTTCCCATTTGTCCGTCCGGAAGTCCTACATCCATTCCGGAAGCGTGAACAATAGAATGAGGGCATTCCTTGAGGTATTTATCCATATTCGGAGTTTTAGCAGCATATATAGCATTTCCGTCATGACGGTCATTTACGCCGTATCCGTCCATTATAATTAAAGCATATGGTTTTTTGCTCATTTATAATCATGCCTTTCTGTAATAATTTAATGTTTTAAAGCTGCCGCATACGCAGCAGCTTTATATTGAAATCTTATTTTGCCACAGCAATGATTACAGCAAAATCATCCGGCTTAAGGCTTGCGCCGCCGATAAGACCACCGTCAATATTCGGCTTTGACAAAAGCTCTGCCGCATTGCCGGCGTTCATGCTGCCGCCGTATTGAATACGTACAGCTTCAGAAACCTCTGCGCCGTACAGATTCTTGATTGTTTCACGGATTATTCCGCAAACCTCGTCAGCCTGATCTGCAGTAGCAGTCTTGCCTGTTCCGATTGCCCATACCGGCTCATATGCGATGACAATGTTCTTTACATCCGCAGCATCTATACCAAGCAAAGCAATCTTTGTCTGACGGCGAACAGTATCGTCCATGATACCCTGTTCACGCTCAGTAAGGCTTTCGCCTACACATACGATAGGTTTAAGTCCGGCAGCTATAGCAGCCTTTGTACGCAGATTTACGGTTTCATCTGTTTCACCAAAATACTGACGTCTTTCCGAGTGACCTATAATAACATACTCTACTCCTGCCTCGGTAAGCATATTTGCAGCAAGCTCTCCGGTATATGCGCCGCTTTCTTTAAAATGCACATTCTGTGCGCCGACAGCAACGTTGCTGCCCTTTGCAGCCTCAACGGCTGCCGGAATGCAGATTGCAGTCGGGCAAACAACTACGTCGCACGCTGCGCCTGCCGCTTTTGATACGATTGCCTCTGTCAAGGTCTTTGCCTCTGACGGAGTTTTATTCATTTTCCAGTTACCTGCAATAATCTTCTTTCTCATTGTAAACCTCTCCTTTATTAAGTCCGCAGCCGATAGGCAAAACGGAAACTGAAAACATATGCGCTGTAATTATAAACCGCAAATTCTCAGGTTCATTATTTGCAACAGCATTTGTCATCCAAAGCAGCAACGCCCGGAAGCTCTTTACCCTCCAAGAATTCCATAGACGCACCGCCGCCAGTGGAAATATGAGTCATCTTGTCACCGAAGCCAAGCTGGTTTACAGCAGCTGCACTGTCACCGCCGCCGATAATGGTTGTTGCATCGGTATTAGCCAAAGCTTCAGCCACTGCTATTGTACCCTTTGCGAGAGTCGGGTTCTCAAATACACCCATAGGACCGTTCCACACAACTGTCTTTGCAGATTTTACTTCGCTTGCAAACAGCTCTCTTGTCTTTTCGCCTATATCAAGTCCCATCATATCAGCCGGAATCTCAGATGCCGGAACTGTTTTTACTTCTATTTCAGCGTCAATAGGATTCGGGAAATCCTTTGTGATTACATTGTCTATCGGCAGAAGCAGCTTTTTGCCGAGGTCTTCTGCCTTCTTCATCATTTCTCTGCAGTAATCAAGCTTTTCGTCATCAACAAGTGATGTACCGACTTCATAGCCCTTTGCCTTCTGGAAGGTATAAGCCATACCGCCGCCGATAATCAGCGTATCGCATTTTTCAAGAAGATTGGAGATAACATTAAGCTTATCCGCAACCTTAGCACCGCCGAGAATTGCAACCAACGGACGTGTAGGATTGTCTATAGCATTGCCTAAGAATTTAAGCTCTTTGCCGAGCAAATAACCTGCAACCGACGGCTTGAGATATTCCGTTACACCAACGGTAGAGCAATGTGCACGGTGAGCACTTCCAAAAGCGTCATTTACAAACATATCGGCAAGTGATGCAAGCTCTTTGCTGAATTTCTCACCGTTTTTGGTTTCCTCTGCACGATATCTTGTATTCTGGAGAAGTACAACATCGCCGTCCTGCATAGCCGCAACTGCCTTTTTGGCATTCTCGCCGACTACGTTATCATCAGCGGCAAATACAATCTCTTTGCCGAGATGCTCAGACAGACGCGCAGCAACCGGTGCCAACGAAAGTTCCGGCTTCGGCTCGCCCTTAGGCTTGCCCATATGAGAGCAAAGGATTACCTTTGCACCATCGTCAATAAGCTTTTTGATAGTGGGCAATGCACCTACTATTCTTGTTTCATCAGTGATCTTTCCATCCTTAATCGGAACGTTAAAGTCACAGCGAACCAAGACCTTTTTACCCTTTGCCTGAATGTCATCACCTGTTTTTTTGTTCATTTCAAATACCTCCTGTATTTATAAAAGTATCTCTTTTCAGAGATTGATAACTTTTCATAAGTATTAAAACACTTTTCTTTATTTTATCCTAATTCGAAAAATTTATCAAGTGTTTTTCAGCGTTTTTTTGTTAAAATATTCACTATTTGTTGTTTATCATAAAAAAGATTTTTTGTAAACACTGACATTTGACAAAAAAAAATTTGTGTGATATAGTGAACAGGTATATATTTCTTAATATTATGCCTTTTTGGAGGGAATCAATTTGAAATCAAAATTTTCTACACGTGACATGGTCCTGACGGCATTGCTTATTGCGGTCGGGCTTCTCATTCCTATGGTATTTACCGGCTTGCCGTTCAGAATAGTTGTCGGTCCTTACAGCGCAACTCTTATGGCTCATGTTCCTGTAATACTTGCGATGTTTATATCGCCCGCATCGGCGGTATTTACCGCTTTGGGAACAACAATCGGATTCTTCTTTACCGCTCCGTTCATCGTAGCAGTACGTGCAGCATCTCACATAGCCTTTGCCGCTGTTGGTGCTATACTTATAAAAAAAGGAATGAAAGCAATTCCGTTATGCGCTTTGACAGGACTTATCCATGCAGTATTTGAGGGAATTGTCGTTATGGTTTTCTTTGCCGGCGGCATAAGCGCTCCTACCCCCGGATATTCAATAGCCGCACTTGTACTTATTACGATTATCGGAACACTTATACACCATTGCATTGACTTTGTTATTGCATACGCGGTTGCAAGACCTTTGGCAAAAACCCGTTTTATACGATGCCTGCCGCCAATTAAATAGTATACGAAAGAGCGATGCGAGAGCATCGCTCTTTTATGCTATTTAATGCTGTTATACTTCTCAAGCCACTCTTTATACCTCTTCAGTTCAAATCCAGGCATACCGCATAGGTAATGATTATAATATGTTTTTCCACCGATAATCCATTCTATCACCAAAAACTTTTTATCGGAATACAGCAAAGATATTTTTGCAAGTTCTTTATTGGAATTTGCAATGATGATTTAGCGGCTGTTGAAGATTTCTTGAATAAAAACCAAGATATCAAATAATCTGATGGTGTTAAGACAGACTA
>CAJLFL010000019.1 GCA_905205855.1 uncultured Eubacteriales bacterium
GACAAATATATGAAGGGCTTTGACGATTTGGGAATAATGATAATAAACGGCTACGGAATAACGGAATGTTCTCCGATTGTTGCGCTTAACCGTAATAATAATATACGCTTCGGAACTGTCGGAAATCCGATTCCCAACGTGCAGATAAAAATAGAAAATCCGGACGCAGACGGCGAGGGTGAAATCTGGGTAAAGGGCGATATAGTTATGCTCGGCTATTATAACAAGCCTGAGGAAACCGCAAAGGTCTTAAAGGACGGATGGTTTAACACCGGCGACATAGGCAGATATGAGGATAACTTCCTTACTATTACCGGCAGAGAGAAAAACGTTATTATTCTGGATAACGGCAAGAACGTTTATCCAGAGGAAATCGAAACTCTTATATCATATATCCCCAACGTGACAGAGGTCGTTGTATATCAGGCGGATAATACAATAGTTGCCGAGGTATATTCCGACGCAGAGGGCGACAAAAATGAGATTATGGAACAGATAAAAGCAGAGATAGCAGAGGTAAATAAAAAGCTTGCCTCCTATAAACAGGTAAAGAGAATAAAGTTCCGCGATACGGAGTTTGAAAAAACAGCGACCAAAAAGATTAAAAGAGCGCTGATAGAAAAATAATTAAGGAAGTGACAAATAACTATGTATAAGCAAAAGGCAGAAATGCTGTTTAAACAGGGGTATAATTGTTCGCAGGCAGTGCTTCTGGCATTTTGCGACGAACTTAATCTGGATAAAGAAACCGCGGCAAGGCTTGCCTCGTCATTTGGCGGCGGTATCGGCAGAATGAGAGAGGTTTGCGGAGCGGTAAGTGGAATGTGTATGGTTGCCGGTTTGTGCAAGGGGTATTCCGATCCTAAGGATATGGAGGGCAAAAAGCGGCATTACAGCCTTATACAAAAAATGGCAAATGAATTTAAAGAAAAAAATTCATCTATAATATGCCGCGAGCTTTTGGGCTTGTCCGCCGGAGCGGACAGTCCGTCACCGTCGCCGCGCACAGCTCAGTATTATAAAAAAAGACCGTGTGCCGAGCTTGTCGGAATTGCGGCGGAGATTGCCGCAAAGGAACTCGGTTTTGAAAAATAATTTTTTTATTTTCGGAAATACTATTCTTTGACTGAGGAGTGGTAAAAATGAATAAAAAAATTATAAAGCAAAAGCATCCTATAATCGGACCGGCAGAAAGAACGGCGGAGGACAGGGATTCTGAATTCAATTTGACAAATGCCGCCTGTGCGACAGAATGTACGGGATTGATACAGGTTCCGCCGGAATCGGAGGAGGAGCTTGAGAATTATAACAATGTTTACAGCTTTACAAAGGATAAGGCGCAAATAAAAGAAAAATAAAAAAAAGACTATAGATTTTCTGTCAGAAGGTCTCTAACAGTGTTGAACTAACATTTTTATGTTATTTTATAATTCATCTGTTATTTTTTTATTTTTAACATAATACTCACGGTCATGCTCATTGACTTCCCGCAATATTCTGCACGGATTTCCGACAGCCACAACATTAGACGGTAAATCCTTTGTCACAACGCTTCCGGCACCGACTACAACATTGTCACCGATTGTAATGCCGGGGAATATAATTGCCCCTGCGCCGATCCAACAGTTCTTTCCAAAGCATTATCGCTGTTTTGTTAATGACTGCTTTGCAGTGAGTTTATTTTTTAAATCTTTCTTTAAGACGGTTCATGGCTTCGCAGGTGTTTTCGTAATTTGAAAATGCAGTAAGGCGAAAGAAGCCTTCTCCGTTTTCTCCAAAGCCTGCGCCGGGAGTGCCGACAATATTTACCTCAGTCAGCAGCAGGTCAAAAAAGCTCCACGAATCCATATCGTTCGGGCATTTAAGCCAGATATAAGGTGAGTTTTTACCGCCGGTATACCATATGCCAAGCTCATCCAGTGCTTGCGTTATCACCTTTGCGTTGCGGCGGTAGTAGGCTATGTTTTCCTTTATCTGTTTCTGGCCGTCAGTGCTGAATACTGCAGCAGCGGCACGCTGAATTACATAAGAAACTCCATTGAACTTGGTCGTCTGACGTCTCAGCCAAAGCTTGTTAAGGCTGTGCCCGTCACATTCAAGCTCCTTCGGAACAACGGTATAGCCGCAGCGCGTTCCGGTAAAGCCGGCTGTCTTTGATAACGAACAAAACTCTATTGCACAGCGTTTTGCACCGGGAATACTGTAGATGCTACGCGGAAGTCCGTCATCTGCAACGAATGCTTCATAGGCGGAATCAAACAGAATAAGAGCACCTTTTTTTAAGGCAAAGCTTACCCATGCACCAAGCTGCTCACGGTTATAAACCGCACCGGTCGGATTGTTTGGCGAGCAGATATAGATTATATCTGCTTCGGTCTTATCGTCCGGCAGAGGGAGAAAGCCGTTTTCCGCAGCTGCTTTTGCAAATACTGTTTTTCTGCCGTCCATTATATTGGTATCGACATATACCGGGTATACCGGATCCGGAATTAAAACGGTGTTATCCTTGCCGAGTATATCAAGAATATTGCCGAGATCACTTTTGGCGCCGTCCGATATAAAAATCTCATCAAGCTCTGTTTTTATTGAGTGTAACGCATAATAATCCTTTACGGCGCTGCGCAGAAAGTCATATCCCTGCTCCGGGCCGTAGCCGCGGAAGGTTTCCGCATGGCTCATTTCCTCTGCTGCGTCCTTCATGGCATCTGTCACCGCCTTACACAGCGGCAAGGTTACATCACCTATGCCCATTTTGATTATTTTTTTATCGGGATTGGAGTCTGTATATTCTTTAACTCTGTGAGCTATTTCTGCAAAGAGATAGCTTTCTTTAAGATTTAAATAATTCTCGTTTATACTAAACATTTTTATCAGCTCCCGTACTTATATTTCTATTGTTCCGCTGTATACTATGTCGGCGCTGCCCTTCATATATACAGTTCCGTCAGAGGTATAGCGGATATACAAATCACCGCCGATAAGCATTACGCGGATGGTTTCGTCATGCGGACAAAAGCCGTTTTCAACCGCGGCAGCTGCCGCCGCGCACGCACCTGTACCGCAGGCAAGGGTTTCGCCGCTTCCGCGTTCCCATACGCGCATTTTAAGAGTATGGTCATCTATAACCTTTATAAACTCTGTGTTTACCCTCTCCGGGAATATCGGATCGTTTTCAAATTCCGGACCGATTTCCGGCAGATTAAGGGTATCGGTTTCATCGCAGAACACAACACAGTGCGGGTTTCCCATAGAGATACAGGTTATGTCATAGCTGCCGCCGGCAATATCCACCGTTCTGCTGACAACCTTATCGCCGTCAAGCTTAACCGGGATTTTGGCAGGATCAAGCTCTGCCTTGCCCATGTTTACCTCTGCACCCGTTACCTGATTGTCGCGTGTAAACAGCTTAAGGCTTTTTATACCACTCAGTGTTTCAATGGTGACGTTCTGCTTCTGTACGCCGCGTACATCATGCAGATATTTGCCGACACAGCGTATTGCGTTGCCGCACATAAGGCCTTCACTGCCGTCTAAGTTAAACATACGCATTTTTGCATCGGCAACCTTTGACGGGCAGATAAGAACGATTCCGTCACCGCCTATGCCGAAGTGTCTGTCCGATAACGAAACAGAAAGATATTCGGGTGATACGACTTCCTGCTCAAAGCAGTCAAAGTAAATATAGTCATTTCCGCAGCCCTGCATCTTTATAAAGTTCAAAGTCTTTTTCTTCATTCTCAGGCTGTTTATGTTTACAAGCTCGGTATTGGATTCGCTGTAGCGGCTCATAAGACTGTCAGCCAAAGCATTTGCCGTGTCGATTGAAGTAACGGACGGTATGTTCAGCGCGCAGGCACGGCGGCGTATCTTAACGCTGTCGCGCGCCGGAAGTCTGCCCTTTGCCGAGGTGGAAAGTATATATTGTATCTTTCCGCTTTCCAAAAGGGTAAGAGGATTATCGTCGCTTTCGTGAATCTTTTTGACTATGCTTACAGGAATTCCGGCAGAGGATATTGCCTTTGCCGTACCCTCTGTTGCATAAAGCTTAAAGCCGAGATAGTTAAACTTCTTAGCTATATCCGCGACCTCGTGCTTATCGCCGTCGCGGACGGAGATAAACACACCGCCCTTTTTATGCATCTTATATCCGGCAGCAATAAGTCCTTTAAACAACGCCTCCTGAAGATTGCAGCCTATGCCCAGCACCTCACCGGTTGACTTCATTTCGGGACCGAGGTGGGTATCGACGTCAATCAGTTTTTCAAATGAGAATACAGGAACCTTGACCGCGGTGTACGGCGGCATTCTGTACAGTCCCGTGCCATAGCCCAGGTTTACAAGTTTTTCGCCCAGGCTGACCTTTACCGCAAGGTCAACCATCGGGATTTCAGTAACCTTGCTCAGATACGGCACTGTTCTTGACGCTCTGGGATTGACCTCTATTACATAAATTCGGTCGTTTGATATTATGTACTGAATATTTACAATTCCGATAGCCGCAAGACCTTTGCACAGCTCCTTTGTGGTGTGTGTAAGCCTTTGTGCCATGTTATCGTCTATATGTGCCGCCGGATAGATGGCAATGCTGTCACCGGAGTGAATTCCGGCACGCTCAACATGCTCCATAATACCCGGAAGCAGTACATCTTCGCCGTCGTAGATGGCGTCTACTTCGATTTCCTTACCTTCTATATACTTATCTATCAGTACAGGGTTTTCTATTTCGTGTGCAAGAATGATTCGCATATACTCGGTTATATCATCATCACCGAATGCAATGGTCATATTTTGTCCGCCCAAAACATATGAGGGACGCAGCAGCACCGGATATGTAAGAGCGTGCGCCGCATCAAGCGCCTCTTTTTCAGTCATTACGGTATATCCTTGAGGGCGGCGTATACCGAGCTGCTCCAGAAGATTGTCAAAGCGGTCTCTGTCCTCTGCCATGTCAATGCTGTCGGCACAGGTACCCAGGATAGGAATGTTGTTTTGGCTGAGCAGCTTTGTCAGCTTGATAGAGGTCTGACCGCCGAATGCCACAACTACTCCGCAGGGATTTTCAAGTGCGACAATGTCCATTATATCCTCCGGGCATAACGGCTCAAAATACAGACGGTCGGCAATGTCAAAGTCTGTTGATACGGTTTCGGGGTTATTATTGATTATTACAACCTCGTACCCAAGCTCTTTAAGCGACTTTACGCAATGTACGGCGGCATAGTCAAACTCAATGCCCTGTCCGATTCTGATAGGGCCTGAGCCGAGTACGACAACCGTTTTGCCGCTGTTTGACAAAAACGGAAGAACCTCGTTTTCTCCGCCGCTTTCCTCTGTGTTGTAGGTCGCATAAAAATACGGAGTAACGGCAGCAAACTCACCGCTGCAGGTATCAACCATTTTATATGTCGGCGAAAGCACACAGGGCAGCTTGCTCTGGCTGAGCTTTTCAAGAGCCGCGTCGCTGTAGCCGAGATTTTTACCGCGTACATAGCTTTCGCGCGTTAATTCTTTATTCTTGATTTCAGTCTCATAATCGGCAAGATTTTTCAGTTTATATAAGAACCAGCGGTCTATTTTTGTCTTTTCAAAAAGCTCGTCAACCGTGCGGCTTCTTTTTAACAGTTCAAACAGCAAAAACAGACGCAAATCGGTCGGTTCTTTCATTTTATCATCTATTTCGCTGTCGGAAAGCTCTGCAATAACCGGACTTGACAGAGTATTAAGCGAGATTTCCGCGCCGCGTACGGCTTTCATAATGGCGGATTCAAAGCTGTCTGAGATAGCCATTACCTCGCCTGTTGCCTTCATCTGTGTGCCGAGGGTACGCTTTGCATATACAAACTTATCAAACGGCCACTTGGGCAGCTTAACCGCAACATAATCTATTGCAGGCTCAAATGCGGCGTATGTGGTGCCGGTAACGGCGTTTTTGATTTCATCAAGGGTATAGCCCAGAGCAATTTTTGTGGCTACCTTTGCTATCGGATAACCCGTTGCCTTTGAGGCAAGCGCGGATGAACGCGAAACACGCGGATTTACTTCTATAACGGCGTATTCAAAGGAATCGGGATTTAATGCAAACTGGCAGTTGCAGCCGCCCTCAACGCCGAGCGCCGTTATTATATCAAGCGCCGCACTGCGTAGCATCTGATATTCCTTGTCGGCAAGGGTAACGGCAGGTGCAATAACTATACTGTCACCGGTGTGTACGCCGACCGGATCAAAGTTTTCCATAGAGCAAACGGTTATTACGTTGCCTATACTGTCGCGCATAACTTCAAACTCAATTTCTTTCCAGCCGGCAATACAGCGTTCAACCAGAATCTGGGATATTGGCGACTGATAAAGTCCGTTTGCGGCGATTTCTTTAAGCTCTGCCTCGTCATTTGCAATACCGCCGCCGCTGCCGCCCAGAGTAAACGCCGGACGAACAATAACCGGATAACCGATTTCCTTTGCAAAGGCAAGAGCAGACGGAACGTCATTCACGACATCTGACGGAATACATGGCTGACCTATTGCCTCCATTGTATCCTTAAAGCATTGCCTGTCCTCCGCTTTGTCAATGGTTTCCGGTGACGCACCCAAAAGCCTTACGTTGCGTGACGCCAAAAAACCGTTTTTTGCAAGCTGCATGGAAAGCGTAAGTCCTGTCTGTCCGCCAAGACCGGAAAGTATGCTGTCAGGTCTTTCTTTATCAATAATTCTTTCTATCGTGGTAAGCGTCAGAGGTTCTATATATATTTTGTCCGCCATAACGCTGTCTGTCATAATTGTGGCAGGATTGGAGTTTACCAGTACGATTTCTATATTATCTTCCTTTAGTGCGCGGCATGCCTGAGTGCCGGCATAGTCAAATTCGGCTGCCTGACCTATGGTGATAGGGCCGGAACCGATTACAAGAACCTTTTTAATACTTGGATTAAGCGGCATTATTTACCCTCCTTCATCATCTGAATAAAGCTGTCAAACAAAAACTCGGTATCTTTCGGTCCACCGCACGCCTCCGGGTGGAACTGAACCGAAAAAACAGGAGCGTTTTTGTAAATTAGCCCCTCGTTTGTGCCGTCGTTTACGTTTACAAACAGCGGTTCTGCCACAGAGGTGTCAATTCCGGAGGGGACGACCGTATAGCCGTGATTTTGAGAGGAAATATATGTACGGCCGGTTTTAAGGTGTTTTACGGGATGATTTGCGCCGCGGTGACCGTACTTCAGCTTTTCGGTAGAAAATCCGGAGGCAAGCGCCAGCAGCTGATGACCGAGGCAGATTCCCATAGTCGGTATTTTATGAGGTAAAAGCTGTTTAAGATTTTCGATTACCTCGGTATTGTCCGTAGGATCTCCCGGACCGTTGGACAGAAATACTCCGTCCGGGTTCTCGGCAAGTATCTCGTCTGCGGTTGTGCTGTATGGAACAACCTTTACCCTGCAGCCGCGTTTTGTCAGGCAGCGGCAAATGTTTTGTTTAAGTCCGAAGTCAAGCATTATAACATTGTATGACGGATTTTCCGGAGATAAAACATAAGACTCCTTTGTTGAAACAGCCTTTACGGGATTGGTTACTCTGAAGGCTTTAAGTTCGGCTAAGTCAACTTTATCGGGATTGTCGGTCACTGCACCGTTCATAACGCCGTTTTCACGCAGAACACGAGTCAAGGCTCTGGTGTCGATTCCGTATATACCGGGAACCCCGCGTTCTTTAAGAAAGCCGTCAAGCGTTTCTCCGCATCTGAAGTTTGACGGATGAATACAATCCTCACGGACTATGTAAGCCGACGCTCCTATGATGTCACTTTCAAAATCCTCCGGGATAATACCGTAGTTGCCGATAAGAGGAAAGGTCTGAACGACCGCTTGTCCCGTATAGCTTTTGTCGGTAAGTGTTTCGATATAACCGGTCATTGCAGTGGTAAATACCACCTCTGCAATGACATTTTTGTCAGAGCCAAAGGCTTTGCCCTTAAATGTCATACCGTTTTCCAGAACCAAATACTTGTCCATTTTGCTGACTTCTCCTTTCAAATTTATATACAGGCATACGGGAGCTGAATCCGCATGCCTAAGTTTATTTGCCGTGCTTTTTTATTTTTTGTGCTTCAGCGCCGCGCCGACAAGTCCCAAAAACAGCGGATGAGCCTTGTTAGGACGGCTTTTGAATTCCGGATGGAACTGAACGCCGATATAAAAATCGTTATCCGGAATTTCAACGGTTTCTACTATATAATTATCGGGTGATGTTCCGCTTATTACAAGACCTGCATCACTCAGCCTGTCACGGTAATCGTTGTTAAATTCATAGCGGTGACGGTGTCTTTCGGATATATCGGAGGTTCCGTAGCAGCGGTACATCTGCGTGTTTTCTGCAATTCGGCACGGATATGCACCGAGGCGCAGCGTTCCGCCCTTTGCAGTTTCCTCGCTCTGATCAGGCAGAAAATCTATGACCTTGTTTGCGCTGTCCTGATTAAATTCGCCGGAGTCCGCATCCGAAATTCCGCAGACGTATCTTGCAAAGGAAATAACGGCAACCTGCATACCAAGACAAATTCCGAGGTACGGCAGATTGTTTCTGCGGCAGTAGTCCGCAGTAAGAATTTTGCCCTCTATGCCGCGGCTGCCAAAGCCGCCGGGAACAACAATTCCGCTGCATTCCGCAAGCTGTTCCTCAATATTTTCGGCGGTGATGCTTTCGGAATCTATCCACTTTATTGTCACAAACGAGGCGTGAACATACCCGGCATGGCGCAGCGCCTCCGCAACGGACAGGTATGCGTCGTGAAGCTCTACATATTTGCCGACAAGACCGATAGTGACGGTTTCGCGGCGGTTTTCTATCATCTCAAGCATATCCTCCCACTCGCTCATATCGGGCGGCGGAACATTAAGACCAAGCTCGCGGCATACAATGTCGGAAAAATTATTCTTTTCAAGCATAACCGGCGCTTTATAAAGTACCGGTATCGTTCTGTTTTCGATTACGCAGTCCGGCTTTACATTACAGAACATAGAAATCTTTTTAAAGATGGTCTCCTCCAGCGGCTCGTCACAGCGCAGAACAACAATATCGGGTGCAATTCCCATTCCCTGAAGCTCCTTGACGGAGTGCTGTGTCGGCTTTGTTTTATGCTCGTTAGAGCCGTGCAGATACGGTACCAGAGTGACGTGTATGTATAACGAATTTTCACTGCCGACCTCAAGACCTACCTGTCTGATGGCTTCAAGAAAGGGCTGGCTTTCAATATCGCCGGTGGTGCCGCCGACCTCTGTTATAACGACATCTGCATCACTTTTCTTGCCGACGTTATATATAAACGATTTTATTTCGTTGGTAATGTGCGGTATAACCTGTACGGTTTCGCCGAGGTATTCGCCGTTGCGCTCCTTGTTGAGTACGTTCCAGTAGACCTTTCCGGAGGTAAGGTTTGAAAACTTGTTCAAATCCTCGTCAATAAACCTTTCGTAATGACCGAGATCCAAATCTGTTTCCGCTCCGTCCTCGGTGACATAAACCTCGCCGTGCTGATACGGACTCATGGTTCCCGGGTCAACATTTATGTACGGATCAAGTTTTTGTGCGGCAACCTTAAGTCCGCGCGCTTTAAGAAGCCGTCCGAGTGACGCGGCTGTTATTCCTTTGCCCAGACCGGACACGACTCCGCCGGTTACGAATATGTATTTAACTGTTTTCATAATAACTCCATTCCGACCGCGCTGCGGTCTGTGCATTTTATATTTTAGGCAAACGGCGCTTTCCGCACAAACTTGTTTGCGGCTTTGCGCCTAATTGTCGTATGTACGTATAATCCCCTCAGCAACCTCGCGGCGTGTACTCCGTGTGTCCATTGCCTGCTTTTCTATATATCGGTGTGCGTCGTTTTCGCTCATATTAAGGTTTTCTATAAGCAGCCACTTTGCACGGTTTATTGTACGTATGTCTGTCATTTTTTCCTGCATTGTACGGTTTTTCTGTTCCAGTTTTTTCAGCCGCGCCGCATAAACCGAAAGCAGCTTGACGGCATTGTATATCATCTGTGACGAATTCGGCTTTGGCAGAGTAAATATACCGCTGTCCTCGACCCTGTATGCGACCTGCTCATATAAATCACTCTTGACAAGCATAAGAATTCCCGACGAAGAATCTGATAAATCCAAAGCAAGCTGAACCCCAAAGTCATCGGGCAGGGGTGTATTTATAATAATTATGTCGGCAGACATATCCAAAAGCATGCGCCGTGCCTCTCCGGAGTTTTTGGCGCGAAGTACGGGATTGTATTCCGCCGGCGGCATCAAGTCCAAAACAGATGAAAATACCTTATCGGAAGCAGATACAACAAGAACGCTGTATTGTGCTTTACCTGCTGGCATAAAATCTCCCCCACTACTAAATTTTTAACAGCTGTGCAAAGCCGTCCGGCAGAACCTCTGCAACAAACGAACTGCGGCATGCCTCATCTATTGCCTCGGTTAAGGTTTCCGGCAGCCTGTCAAGCTTATCCGTGACCTCGCTTGAGGCGGTATAAAGATTAAGATTTGTGGGTTCGGTCAGAGCAAGACGGTTTTCTATGCCGTCCAGTCCCGCATAAATCAGCAATGCATAAGCTATATACGGATTTGCCATAGGATCGGGTGACCTCAGCTCTATCCGCTTAAACTTGCCCTTTGCGGCAGGAATACGTATCAGCTGAGAGCGGTTTTCCGGCGACCATGTTATATACTTGGGCGCCTTCTTTTCGCCAAGCCGCTTGTATGAATCCACGCATGGGTTTAAAAACGCGGTTATTTCTTTAATATGTTTTAGTATTCCGCTCATAAAAAAGTCGGTCTTGTCGCCTCCATCAGCTGCGTTTACCGACATATTGATATGCATTCCGTTTCCGCTTTCACCCTTAATCGGCTTGGGTGAAAAATCGGCGTATAAGCCGTTGTGCGCGGCTGCTGCCTTTACAACAGAACGGAAGTTCATCGAGTTGTCAGCAGCAGTCAGAGCGTCACTGTAGCGGAAGTCAATTTCATTCTGACCGGAACCCTCCTCATGGTGAGAACTTTCCGGTGAGATTCCCATTTCCAAAAGCGTAAGACAGATTTCACGGCGGACGTTTTCGCCCTTATCGTCCGGTGCAACGTCCATATAGCCGGCATGGTCAAACGGCTCAGAGGTGGGATCGCCGTTTTCGTCTGTTTTAAACAGATAAAACTCAAACTCCGCGCCGAAGTTTACGGAAATTCCTTTTTTGCGCGCCGTTTCGACCGCTTTCTTTAATATAGTACGGCTGTCTTTCTCAAACAGGCTTCCGTCGGGACGTTTGATTTCGCAAAACATTCTGACAACCTTGCCGTGTGACGGACGCCAGGGCAGAATATTCAGTGTTGACGGAATCGGAAACAAAAACAAATCGGATTCGACCTCATCTCCAAAGCCGCATACCGCGGACGCGTCAAAGGAAATTCCGTCCTCAAAGGCGCGCTGCAGCTCGTCCGGCATAATGGAGATGTTTTTTTGCTTTCCGTAAATATCACAGAAGGCAAGACGGATAAACTTTACGTCCTCCTGCTCAATAAATTCCAGAACATCATTTTTGGAAAAAGCAATCATGATTTCACAAACCTTTCTGCCGAAACAGACGTAAAACCGCCCGGCGGCAATATAAAATTTAAAAATTTGCCTTAGGCATACAGGGTTAAACCATATTGTGTTCGACTGCCATATGCCTTAAAAAGGTGAAAAAGACGCCACCGAAAGAAGGAAATCCTACACCGGCAAACGTCTTTGTTTATTAAAAAAAGTATATCATATATTTTTTTTTGTGTCAATGAATTATCGGAAACTTTTTTGAAAATTTGACACAAAACCAAATTTTTTTAAATTTTTTTCAAAAAAGGGATTGACAAATAAAAAAGACTGTGCTAAAATGCGTAGCATAAAGAGCGACAATGAAGCCGCAGACGATAACAGCGTCTGTGGCTTTTTGCTTTTTAAAAGAATAAGCTTGAAAAATATTACAAGGGCGACAATGATGTCGTTATGGGATTCCATGACACGCATTGCCGCCTTTTTTATTTCAGGACAAAGGAGAAGATGAAAAATGAGTACAGTAACTGAAAGCTTCGGAGCTATGGTGTTTAATGACGCAGTCATGAGAGAGCGTCTGCCAAAGGAAACATATAAGGCTCTGCAAAAGACGATTAAGGACGGACGTCATTTGGACTTAAATGTTGCAACCGTTGTTGCAAACGCAATGAAGGATTGGGCAATAGAAAAGGGAGCAACACACTTTACACATTGGTTCCAGCCGATGACCGGAATCACAGCGGAAAAGCATGACAGCTTTATTTCACCCACCGCTGACGGAAAGGTTATCATGGAATTCTCAGGCAAAGAGCTTATCCAGGGCGAGCCGGATGCATCTTCTTTCCCGTCGGGCGGACTGAGAGCTACCTTTGAGGCGA
Source organism: uncultured Eubacteriales bacterium (assembly GCA_905205855.1). GTDB lineage: Bacteria > Bacillota > Clostridia > Monoglobales > Monoglobaceae > Ructibacterium. The sequence goes on from CAJLFL010000019.1 coordinate 12,450, forward strand.
GAGGATATACGGCGTGGGATGCAACATCATATGCATTCATTAAGGACGGAATTTTATGTATTCCTACAGTATTCTGTTCATACGGCGGCGAGGCGCTTGACCAAAAGACTGCACTGCTTCGCTCAATGGAGGCTATTAACCGTCAGGCAATGAGAGTCCTTAAACTGTTTGGCAACACAACGGTTAAGTCAATCAAGACGACTGTCGGACCTGAGCAGGAATACTTCCTTATAGATAAGAAGATGTACGACAAGCGCAAGGATTTGATTTATACCGGACGTACACTTTTCGGCGCACGTCCTCCAAAGGGACAGGAACTTGACGACCATTACTTCGGCGTAATCAAACCGAGAGTTGCGGCATTCATGAAGGAGTTGAACGAGGAGCTTTGGAAGCTGGGAATCCTGGCAAAGACAGAGCATAACGAGGTTGCTCCGGCACAGCATGAACTTGCTCCGATATTCTCTACAACAAATATTGCTGCAGATCACAACCAGCTGACAATGGAGATTATGCAAAAGCTTGCCAAAAAGCATGATATGATTTGTCTGCTGCACGAAAAACCGTTTGCCGGCGTAAACGGCAGCGGTAAGCACAACAACTGGTCGATTTCAACCGATACCGGTATGAACCTGCTTGAACCGGGCGAAACCCCGTATGAGAATGCACAGTTTTTGTTGTTCCTTTGTGCGGTCATCAAAGCCGTTGACGAGTATCAGGATTTGCTGCGTATAGCGGTTGCAAGTGCGGGCAATGACCACAGACTTGGTGCAAACGAGGCTCCGCCGGCGATTGTTTCAATGTTCCTGGGCAGTGACCTGAGTGAAATTCTGGAGGCAATCGAAACAGACGCGCAGTACGGTACCAAAGAAAAAGAAATTATGAGAATCGGCGTTCATACACTGCCGAAGTTCCCCAAAGACACAACCGACCGTAACCGTACTTCTCCGTTTGCGTTTACCGGCAATAAGTTTGAATTCCGTATGCTGGGTTCTGCTTCTTCAATATCCTGCACAAATACGGTTCTTAACACCGCCGTTGCAGAGGAACTTAAACAATTTGCCGATAAGCTTGAGGGTGCAGATGATTTTGAGGGCGCACTGCACAAGCTGATTCAGGAAACAATTCGTGATCATAAGCGCATCATATTCAACGGTGACGGCTATGACGAATCCTGGGTTAAGGAAGCCGAAAAGAGAGGCCTTATGAACTTAAAGGCTACTCCGGACGCTTTGGCACATCTGCTTGATGAGAAGAACCTTAAGCTCTTTACCGAACATAAGGTTTACAGTCAGACAGAGCTGGAGGCACGCTTTGAGGTGCTTAACGAAAACTATGCTAAGATAATCAACATCGAGGCTTTGACAATGCTGGATATGGCACACAAGGACATTATGCCGGCAATGAGCGCATACAGCGCAGAACTTGCGGATGCAGCGCTTAAAAAGGCATCGGTTGATCCTGACATAGACTGTGTATATGAAAAGGAAACAATTAAGAAGATAAACTCAATGATAACTGCTATGAGCAAGCAGACCAAAAAGCTTGAGGAGGATTTGCTTGCGGCAAAGAGCATAGAGGACGTTGCGGAGCTGAGTATGTTCTATAAAGATACTGTTCTTCCGGATATGACCGCACTGCGGATTTCCGGTGACGAAATGGAATCCGTTGCGTCGGCTGAAAAATGGCCTTATCCTTCTTACGGCGAACTGCTGTTTGGCGTAAGATAACAAAAATAAAAGAAAGAAGATGATTGGGATGGATGTTAAAATTCTGGATTTGGTATCAGGGGAGGTTTTCGGCGTCTGGTTTCTGATAGGTGCGGCGCTGGTTTTCTGGATGCAGGCAGGCTTTGCAATGGTAGAGGCGGGCTTTACCAGAGCAAAAAACACCGGTAACATTATAATGAAGAACCTTATGGACTTCTGTATAGGTACTGTAGTGTTTATCCTTATAGGCTTTGGCTTGCTGCTCGGTGAGGATTTGGTCGGATTTATAGGTAAGCCCGGATTTGACATTTTTACTTCATATGCCGACTTTGACTGGTCAAGCTTTGTATTCAACCTTGTGTTCTGTGCAACAACGGCAACTATCGTTTCCGGTGCTATGGCAGAGAGAACAAAGTTCCTGTCGTACTGTATATATTCAGCCGTTATTTCAGCTTTGATTTATCCGATTGAAGCACACTGGATCTGGGGCGGCGGCTGGCTGGCACAGCTTGGTTTCCATGATTTTGCAGGCTCCTGTGCAATACATATGGTCGGCGGTATCTCCGCTATAATCGGGGCAAAACTTCTCGGTCCGCGTATCGGAAAGTTTGTCAAAGGCAGCGACGGCAAAGTAAAGGTAAATGCTTTTCCGGGACACAACCTTACAATCGGTGCTTTGGGTGTGTTTATTCTGTGGCTCGGCTGGTACGGATTTAACGGCGCTGCGGCAACAAGTGTAGACCAGCTTGGTTCTATCTTTGTTACAACAACGATTGCTCCGGCGATTGCTACGGTTGTATGTATGATATTTACATGGGTTAAGTACGGAAAGCCTGATATTTCAATGTGTCTTAACGCATCTCTTGCAGGTCTTGTTGCTATCACGGCAGGCTGTGATGTAACGGATGCCTTCGGTGCAATCGTAATAGGCGCTGTTGCAGGTGTCTTGGTTGTGTTCGGCGTATGGCTTTTGGATTATAAGCTCAGAATTGATGATCCTGTCGGCGCTGTTGCGGTACATATGTTCAACGGTATCTGGGGTACGGTTGCAGTCGGTTTGTTTGCAACAACAAGCGCGCCTGAGAACGCTGATTTTCTCGGATTGTTCTACGGCGGCGGATTTGAGCTTTTAGGCAAGCAGTGCCTCGGTGTTATAACAGTTGCTGCATGGACTGCAGTAACAATCACGATTGCTTTCCTTATCATAAAGGCCGTTGTCGGACTCAGAGTTTCCGAAGAAGAAGAAATAGTAGGTCTTGACCTTATGGAGCACGGTATTGCTTCCGCATATTCGGGTTTCAGCATAATGGATGTTTCAAACACAATGACAATGGAAACAAACGCAAACACAGATCTCGGCGAGGCGGATTATGCAAAGGCTTCCGAGGCAAAGAGAGATGCTGCGGTTCAGGTAACTCAGGCTCCGGCGGCATTGAATACAGGTATGCATAAGATTGTTATTATTGCTAAGCTTTCAAGATATGATCACCTCAAAAAGGCAATGAACGATCTGGGCGTAACAGGCATGACGGTAACACAGGTTATGGGCTGCGGTATCCAGAAGGGTGCCGGCGAGATGTACCGTGGTGTTGAGGTTGACGCAACGCTGCTGCCGAAGGTTAAGATTGAAGTAGTAGTAAGCAAGATTCCTGTTGAATCTATCATAGAGGCTGCAAAGGCTGCGCTTTACACAGGTCATATCGGTGACGGAAAGATTTTCGTATACGGTGTTGAAAAGGTAGTTAAGGTTCGTACCGGCGAAGAAGATTTTGCAGCATTGCAGGATGTAGAGTAAAAATAATTAACCCTTCTAAAAAAATAAAAAAACAGCAAGGCTGTCGGAACTGTCAATCCGGCAGCCTAAGGCTGTAAAAAGGCATACACACCGTGTAGGGCAGAGGTTTGTTCCCGTCAGATAAGGCAAAATACGGCGCAATTTTGCAGAAATGATATTATGACAGTTATGAAATTTCCCCCCTCATCAAGGATAATATGTCAAGGCGGGAGCAAACCCCTGCCCTATGTCGGGATAGCTTAAATAAAGAATAAGGATTAGGAGTAGAGAATTATGTGTTCAATAATGGGATACTGCGGATGCAGTTTATCAGAAGAAGATTTTTGTATGGGCTTTGATAAGACCATATCAAGAGGTCCGGATATGTCAAGAGTTGTAGACTTGGGCGACGGAATAATGGGCTTTCACCGTTTGGCTATTATGGGCCTTACGGACGAGGGTATGCAGCCGTTCAGCCTGAACGGCAAATATGTCGTATGCAACGGAGAGATTTATGGTTTCAGACCTCTTAAAAAAGAACTTGAGGAAAAGAGTCATCGCTTTTTAAGCGATTCAGATTTTCAAAGTTTACTTCCGCTTTATGAGCAGTACGGAACAA
>CAJLFL010000020.1 GCA_905205855.1 uncultured Eubacteriales bacterium
ACAGCAATCTTTAATCTTTTTTCAGCCTTTTCGTACCTGCGATCAAGACCATTATATTTTTTTGCATAAGCCTCTTGGGATTGTTTCTTTCTTGCGTTTTCATTTACACATTGGCTGACAAGTTCTGAAACAACTTTCAGCTCGTCGTTCAAGGTTTCAATCTCTACGTTAAGCTCAGTGCAGTCACAAATTGTTTCTATCATTAAATGGCAATCTTCAATGACCTTCGTTTTATCGGTCATTGCAAGGTTGTAGGCTCTCACAAAAAATCTCCTGTATACCCGAAAGGGAAAATATATAATGCGGGAAAAATATTTAAAAGGCAGTAAAAGTAATTTTAGTATATTTGTCCGTTTTTATTCATATATATTGACATGGGACAAAGGAGGATGAAATATGAATATTGACGGCGGAACCGTATTTTTGTTTATTGCAGGTTTTTTTGTTTTATATGTTTGCTGCCGGGTTTTCTTAAAGCCAATAAAGTGGCTGCTCAGATTTTTGCTGTGCTGCGTTTTGGGAGGGGGAGCGATTGCACTGCTCAATCATTTTGCTGTTGGAGGCATACATTTTGCCTTAAATCCGTTGACCTCGATGATTACGGGTGTGCTTGGTGCGCCGGGACTTGCTATGCTTGCCGTTTTAAAGCTGTTTTAGAATTTCAAAAAAAATTATAAAAATTTTTAAAAAACTACTTGACAAATAAAAATAAGGTGCTATAATACAGTTAAAGGTCAAAGAAAGTCAAAGTCAAAAATAAAAGTGATGGGGTGATTAAAAAGTGAAGCTCAGTAATATAATCGAAGAATGGATTAAGGAGATGATGTCAGAAAGCGACGGAGAGTTAGAACTCAAGCGCAATGAACTGGCAAACAGGTTTCACTGTGTACCGTCACAGATTAACTATGTTATTTCAACAAGGTTTTCGCCTGAGCGCGGATATATTGTTGAAAGTCAGCGCGGCGGAGGCGGCTATATAAAGATTACACAGGTTTTGCCTCAGCATGGCGGAGAATTGATGCATGTTGTAAACATGATAGGTACAAGCCTTAGCTATGATGATGCGAGAGTTCTTATACAAAATTGTTATGATTATGATTTAATTACTCAGAAAGAGGCAAGAATCATATTGGCGGCGGTGAATAAGAGGTCACTGCCGGTAAAGCAGCCGGAACAGGATGTTATCCGTGCCGGATTGCTTAAAAACATATTATTGACGTTAGTATAGAAAGGATGATTTATATGAAGTGTCAAAAATGTCATGAAAGAGAAGCTACAAGTCATATGACTGAAATAATAAACGGAAAAAAACAGGAGTTGCATCTGTGCTCTGAATGTGCGGCGGAGTCGCCGGAGTTTCAAAATATGAAAATGGGAATGAATTTTGGAATTGGTGATTTCCTCGGCGGTATATTCGGCGGAACAAAATCAAAGTCAATCGGAGGCGGCACTGTTACGGATGCTTGTCCGCTGTGCGGAATGTTGTTTGACGATTTTTTGAGAAACGGCAGATTGGGCTGCGGAGAATGTTATTCGGTATTCGGCAACAGGCTTGAACGTCCGCTAAAGCAGATACACGGGACTTGCGAGCATGTCGGGAAAATTCCGTCAAGGATGGGCGGCACACTGAAGAAAGAGCGTCAGCTCGCCGGCTTGGAGTCAGAACTTAACGCAGCGGTTTTAAAACAGGAATTTGAAAAAGCTGCAGAGCTGAGAGATAAGATTAAAGAATTGAAGAAAAACGAAGGTGAGGTGTAAGCTATGTGGTATACTGAGTGCGGCAGAGATGGGGACGTTGTATTATCGTCAAGAGTCAGACTTGCCCGAAACATTAAAGGTATTCCGTTTCCTGCGCGTGCAAACGAGCAGCAGCAGAATAAAGTGCTTGAACTTTGTAAAAATGCAGTAACCGAAAGCAGCACATTAAAGGACAGTGTTAAGTATATAGACCTTTCTGTTATGGATGATTATGAAAAACAGGCAATAGCCGAAAGACATCTGATAAGTCCGCAAATGATGGATAACAACATAAAACGCGGAATACTTTTAAGTGATGACAATAAACTGAGTATTTTGCTTAATGAGGAAGACCATATAAGGATACAGGCAATGGAAGCAGGATTTGACTTGGATTCATGCTTTAAGCAGGCAAACCTTGTGGATGATTTGATTGAGGAATCCGTTGAGTATGCGTTTGACGAGCATATAGGATACTTAACTTGTTGTCCTACGAATGCCGGAACAGGTATGAGGGCATCGGTTATGGTACATCTGCCGGCGCTTTCTATGAGCGGCAATATAAACAGCATAATCGACAGTCTTGCTCAGCTGGGTGTTATCGTCAGAGGTATATTCGGCGAGGGATCAAAGGCGGCAGGAAATATCTATCAGATTTCCAATCAGTATACCATGGGTGAAACCGAGGAGGATATTATAGATAAATTCAAGCAGATAGTAGCAGAGGTCATAGGCAAGGAACGTGAAATGCGTACACGCTTGTATAATGCAAACAAATATAAGCTTGAGGACAGATTTATGAGATCGTACGGAATTCTTAAAAATGCCGTGATACTTTCATCAAGTGAAGCGATGAAGCGCTTGTCTGATATACGTTTAGGCATAGATTTGGGCATTATAAAGGATGTCACACAGGAAAATGTTAATGCTGTTACCTATGAAATGCTGCCTGCTAATATAGTACAGAAATATAACCTGACAGATCCTGATGAAAGGGATTTAAAACGGGCGGAAATTGTCCGCGAAAGGATGTGTTAATTATGTTTGAAGACAGACTGACAGAAAGAGCAAAAATTGCTATAAACAATGCAGCGGAGGCTGCCATGGAGCTTGGACATAACTATGTCGGAACAGAACATTTGCTGGTCGGACTTATCCGTGAGGGCGACGGTGTAGCTGGAAAAATTCTGGAGGCAAACGGCTTGACGGATGATAAGGTAATTGATTTGATTGCCGAAATGATAGGTACAGGCACTCCGATTGATAATATACAGCCGGAGGCAACTCCGCGTACAAAGCGCGTGTTTGAACACAGTTATATTGAGGCGCGCAGACTCGGACACAATTATATAGGGACAGAACATCTTTTGATTGCATTGCTGAGAGAAAGCGAAAGCGTTGCAGTGCGTATCCTTGTTGAACTCGGAGTGCAGCCGCAGACATTGTATAATGATATTATACGGCTGTTGAATGAAAATGCAGCAGAGGAGGGTGCGCCCGACGGTATGCCGCACGGAGATGGACACAGCCGCGGCAGCAAAGGCGGAAATACCCCGACACTGATGAAGTTCGGCAGAGATTTGACTCAGCTTGCACGCGAAGATAAGCTTGATCCGGTAATAGGCCGTGATGAGGAGATTGAAAGAGTTGTTCAGATTCTGAGCAGACGTACAAAAAACAACCCTTGTCTTATAGGTGAACCCGGTGTAGGTAAAACAGCTGTGGCTGAGGGGTTGGCTGAGAAAATCGTCAGCGGCAGAATTCCGGAAATTCTAAAGAATAAAAAGGTTATTGCGCTTGATATGTCATCAATGATAGCAGGCGCAAAATACAGAGGTGAATTTGAAGAAAGGCTTAAAAAAGCTATGGAGGAAATCCATAAAGCCGGAAATATAATTCTGTTTATAGATGAATTGCATACTATTGTCGGCGCAGGTGCAGCAGAGGGTGCTATAGATGCCGCCAATATCTTAAAGCCTGCTCTTGCAAGAGGGGAAATACAGGTTATCGGTGCCACAACGCTTGAAGAATACCGTAAATATATAGAAAAAGATGCCGCTCTTGAGCGCAGATTCCAGCCGATTACACTGGACGAGCCGACTCCGGAGGAGAGCATAGAGATTATCAAGGGAATCCGTGATAAATACGAGGCACATCACCGCGTAAAGATTACAGATGAGGCGATTGTGGCAGCGGTAAATTTGTCTGTAAGATATATATCGGACAGATTTCTGCCGGATAAGGCAATAGATTTGGTTGACGAGGCTGCGTCAAGGCTCAGAATTAAGAATCTTACTGCTCCGTCGGATGTGAAAGAGGCAGAGGACAGTCTTGCAAAACTGCAGAAAGAAAAAGAGGCTGCCATAACCGTCCAGGAGTATGAAAAAGCGGCAAAGCTGCGTGACAGAGAGAAGGAACTCAAGGCACAGCTTGAAGAAATGAAAAAGAGCTGGGAAAAGAACAGCTCGGCTCAGAATGCAGTTGTTACAGAAGAAGAAATTGCTGAAATTGTATCAATGTGGACCGGTATTCCGGTAAAGTCGCTTGAAGAAACCGAGAGTGAAAGACTTTTAAAGCTTGAAGAAATTCTGCATAAAAGAGTTGTCGGTCAGGAAGAGGCAGTAAAGGCGGTCGCAAGAGCCATCCGCCGCGGACGTGTAGGACTTAAAGACCCTAAAAGACCTACAGGCTCGTTTATATTCCTCGGTCCTACGGGCGTAGGTAAAACAGAGCTTTCAAAGGCTTTGGCTGAAGCGATGTTCGGCGACGAGGATTCTATGATAAGAATTGATATGTCGGAATATATGGAGAAACATGCGGTATCAAGACTTGTCGGTTCGCCTCCGGGATATGTCGGATATGACGAGGGCGGTCAGCTGACCGAAAAGGTACGCAGAAAACCGTACTCCGTTATACTCTTTGATGAAATTGAAAAAGCTCATCCGGATGTATTTAATATTCTTCTGCAGATACTTGATGATGGTATTCTGACAGATTCTCAGGGACGCCGTGTTGATTTCAGGAACACCGTAATCATCATGACATCAAACCTCGGTGCACGTAAAATAACCGAAAAGAAAAATAATCTTGGTTTTTCCGCTGCTGATGAAAAAGAGGAAGAAAGAGATTATGAAGCAATCAAAAGCGAGGTTATGAGTGAAGTAAAGCAGGCATTCCGTCCTGAATTTTTAAATCGTGTTGATGAAATGATAGTATTCCATCAGCTTACAGAGGAGAATATAAAGGAAATTGCCGTAAAGATGCTTGAACAGCTTACCGAGAGATTAAAGGATAATAATATAGAAATCAGTTTCTCCGATGACGCAGTTGCCAAAATAGCAAAGGCAGGCTTTGATCCGGTATACGGAGCAAGACCGCTGCGCAGAGCTATTCAGAACCAAATTGAAGATAAAGCGGCTGAGGAAATGCTTGAGGGAAATATTAAGCCCGGAGATCATGCCGAGGTGGTTGTCGAAAATGATGAATTTGTGTTCAAAAAGACAGAATAACAATAAAAGAAAGCTGCCGTTTCGGTAGCTTTCTTTTGCTTTATTACGGTTTGGTTACATTTTTAAAACAATTTAAAAATGACGGTTTACAGTAAAAAAAACCGTGTTATAATAAATAATGAAAAGTCTTCTGCAGAGTTGTCTGATTTCGGACATACAGCTTTGATTATAAAAATTTTTGGGGAGGTGTCCCGGAGCGCAAGGAGGTAATCTGATGGCAAATTATTCAAATGATGCGGAGAGGATTACCAAAAGAAAGGCACGGCAAAAGAAAAAGCGGGTAAAAAACTGGATTATTAAAGGACTTACGGCTGTTGTTGTGATTTATCTTGCACTTTCGGTCATATTCAGCGTTCACAGCGGTATAACAACGGTTATTGCGCTTAACGGCACAGTTAATGAGAGTGTTGCGGCGGAGGGATATATCTTTCGGCAGCAAACGCTTATAAATTCACCGGCAAACGGATACATAGAGTGCCGTGTCGGCGAGGGTGAGCGCGTGAGCATAGGAGAAACTGTCGGCTACATATATACCGGTGAATATGATGCGTCACGGGCGCAGAAAATGCAGGAATTAAATGACAGGATAGATTATCTTGAAAATAACTCTGCTGCATCGGCTTCTTATGTCAATAACAGCGTTATGGTAGAACAGAAAATCAGTTCCGCTGTCAGAAATATTTCGGATGAAAGGCATAACCATGACTTAAAGAATATGCCGCAGAATAAAGAAAACCTGAATATTCTTATTGAAAGAAAAAAGGCCATGGAAAACGGCGGTACGCTTGATAAGGATGAGATGATAACTCAGCTTAAAAACCAGTTGTCAGAGCTTGAGGGGGCTTCCGGCGGTGCAAAAATTGTGCTTACGGCTGACGCGGGCGGAGTTTTCAGTTCCAGAATTGACGGATTTGAAAATGATCTGACCTTTGATGCTGCCGACAAGCTTACGCCGTCGTATTTAAAAGAGCTTGATGCAAAACAGATACAGCATAGTGAAACCATTGCGGAAAATCAGCCTGTTTGCAAGATTGTTGATAATTATGAATGGTATTTCGGTGCCGTATTTGATGCGGAATATGCCAAAAACCTTAAAATAGGTCAAAGAGTGGAAATGGACTTTTTTGATTTTTCATCTGCACCGGTCTACGGAAATATAAAGCGTATTTCCGAGGAGGAAAAAGGTAAGGTGGCTGTGACGATATATGCAAACAGATATGTTGACGGTATATATTCTTCAAGCAGAGCAGCGGCAGAGATAACCACCACAAGTGCTGAGGGGATAAAGCTTCCGGTTAAAAGTCTGCACGTAAAAGACGAGCAGACAGGAGTTTATGTTCTGAGGCTTGGTGTGGCAAGATTTGTTCCGGTCAACGTCAGATACAAAAATGATGAATGGGCAGTTGTAAGCGCTGTTACGGATACCGGTTCTGAATACAGACTTCAGATTTATGACGAGGTTGTTGTTGATGCAAAGAATCTTGAAGACGGCAAGGTTGTGAGATAATGAGTATAGATAACAATATAAAAACAGTACAGCAAAGGATAAATGCGGCAGCAAAAGAGGCAGGCAGAAATCCTGAGGAGATAAAGCTTATTGCCGTAAGCAAAACAAAGCCTGTATCGGATGTGCTTGAAGCCTTTGATGCCGGAATGTGCGACTTCGGTGAAAACCGTCCGCAGGAGCTTGCAGAAAAGTATTCGGTACTGTCGCAGGCGAGATGGCATCTTATAGGTCAGCTTCAGCGAAATAAAGTAAAGTATATAATTGACAAGGCATTTCTGATACATTCTGTTGACAGTATTCGGCTTGCTGAGGAAATTGAAAAGCGTGCCGGTGCTGTTGATAAGATTCAAAATATTTTGATTCAGGTTAATATTTCCGGTGAAGAATCAAAATCCGGAATAAAACCGGCTGAAACTGAAGAACTTTGCAGACAGATAAGCTTGATGAAGCATATTCATATTTGCGGTCTTATGACGATTTCCGTAAATGGTATCGGATATGACGGTAATCTGAAAATCTTTTCAGAACTGAAACGGCTTTCCCAAGATATTGATAAGCTTAAAATTCATGGAGTTTCGATGAAAGAGCTTTCGATGGGCATGACGCATGATTATGAGGCTGCTGTTGCTGCAGGTGCGACAATGGTGCGTGTAGGCTCCGGAATATTCGGCGCAAGAAATTATAATGTATAATATTAAAATATAAGTCTGTTAAAATATAGTGCGGACAGACAAAATAAAGCCGCGGCACGGCGGGGAAACGGAGAATAAAATGAGCAATATTTTATCAAAAGTAAAGAATTTTATGTTTGAATCGGCAGATAACGTTTATGATGACGAGTATTATAACGAAGATGAGCAATACAATGTGGATGAATTTGATGACAGTCCTGCGATGGACAGATTTGCATCAAGACGCAGCAGCCGTGTTGTAAAACTTCATGAAAACCCCTCTGCGTCAATGCGCGTTGTTGTTATGCAGCCTGAAAGCTTTGAGGAGGCAAGGGATATAACCAACCATCTTAAAGACCGCAAGCCGATTGTTGTGAATATGGAATCTCTTGAAAAAGAGGTTGCACGCCGTATTGTAGATTTTCTCAGCGGCTCTGTATATGCTTTGGACGGGGATATGCAAAAAATATCTAACGGAATTTTTCTCATAGCACCGAGCAATGTTGACATAATGGGAGAGGAAGCGCATACCGGCAGAAGTTTCTCCTGGAGCAACTGATAATGACGCAGGAATCTTCTGATGATAAGCTTCTGGTTTCCAGGGCGGAGGACGCACTTAAAATAGCGGAAAAGAGATATTCGGTAAAGACGCTTGGTTTTTTAAATCCGCATCAGCGCGTAGTAATAAGCAGGAATGTTTTGCCCGAAAGCGGAATGTCCGTGATTTTTGACGGCGGCTATGATGAGGCAGAGCGCACCGTGCTCGTATGCTTTCCGGAATACATTATACCCGAACGCGGAGAGTATATGGCGCTGCTTGAATGTACAGGCAGGGATATAGGCAGACTGTCGCACCGCGATTATCTCGGAAGTCTTATGGGGCTTGGAATTGTCAGAGAGAACATAGGCGATATTCTTGTTCTTGATGACAGAACACTTATTGTGGTAAAGCGCAGCAGCGCAGAGTATATTCTGCTTAATCTGAAAAAAATAGGAAGCTGCGGCGTTAATATACGGGAATGTAGTTTTGATGAAACGCAGATTCCCGACAGACCGACAAAGGAGTTAAGCGGGACGGTTTCCGCACTTCGTCTTGACAGTATAATCTCGATGGCGCTCGGAGTTTCCAGAGCAAAATCAGCAGAGCTTATCCGCGGCGGTCTTGTAACGGTGAATTGGGAGCCTGCGGAGGAGGTTTCATTAGTTCTTAATGAAAATGATGTGCTTTCGGTCAGAGGTTATGGCAGAATGAAACTTTCAAAAATAGGCGGAACAACCAGAAAGGGCAGAATTTCAGTCGTTGTTTCGCGGTATATTTAAAAATTTTTTAAGGGACACAGGGGTGTCCTTTTTGTTACAGTATAAGGAAAGGAACAAAAAATGGGTTATATAGTTTTATCAATAGCGGTACTGAGCCTGGATATACTGACCAAGCTTGTTGTAGAGCTTAACTTCGGTAAGGGTGATACACTGCCGCTGATCAGAGATATATTTCATCTTACATATGTGGAAAATCAGGGAATAGCCTTTGGAATGTTCAGCGGAGGCAGATGGATATTTATTATAGTTTCAGTATTGGTGTTAGGATTTATAGCATACATTTACAGCAAAACGGTACACCGCAGTAAATTTCTTAAAATAGGTACTGCATTGGTATACGGCGGTGCAATAGGAAATATGCTTGAGCGTCTGGCTAAAGGATATGTTGTTGATTTTTTTGATTTCAGGCTGATAGGTTTTCCTGTATTTAACGTCGCTGATATAGCAATATGCGTCGGCGCGGTAATGCTGCTGATACACTTTTTGTTCTGTGAACATTCCGGCGCGAACGAAAAAATGCATACCGGGGAGGGAACCGATAATGCAAAAGATAACGCTGACAGCTCAGACGGAGATGCCGCAGACAAGAATTGACGTTTTTTTGAATGAACAGATAGAAGACATTACACGGTCAAGAATTAAACAGCTTATAGAAGACGGCTGCGTTTTGCTTAATGGAAAGAAAACTAAATCCGGCGCAAAGGTAAAGCCGGGTGACATAATAGAAGTTGACATTCCTGAACTTAAAGAACCGGAAATTGTACCGGAAAATATCCCTCTTGATATAGTGTACGAGGATGACGATATGCTTGTTGTAAACAAGCCACAGGGAATGGTGGTTCATCCGGCAGCAGGAAATTATACGGGAACGCTGGTAAATGCGCTGATGTATTATTGTCCGGATTCGCTTTCCGGAATAAACGGAGAGAAAAGACCGGGAATCCTTCACCGCATTGACAAGGATACAAGCGGATTGCTGCTTGTGGCAAAAAATGATATGGCGCACAATAAGTTGGCCGGACAGATAAAAGAGCACAGCCTTACACGGGCATATAAAGCGTTGGTCCACGGAGGGTTTAACGCTGACAGCGGCAGAATAGATTTGCCGATAGGCCGCCATCCGTCCGACAGAAAGAAAATGGCAGTAACGTATAATCATTCGCGTGAGGCAGTGACAAATTACCGTGTATTGGAGCGTTTTGGAGCATATACATTGATTGAATGTGTTCTTGAAACGGGCAGAACGCATCAGATACGGGTTCATATGTCGCATATGGGACATCCTATTGTGTGCGATCCTGTATACGGATTAAAAAAAGAACAGTTTTCAGCAGGCGGACAGCTTTTGCATGCGTATAAGGTTGGTTTTATACATCCGCGCAGCGGCAAATATATGGAATTTACAAGTGAACTTCCGGAATATTATGAAAAAATTTTAAAAAAATTGAGAAATTTGTAGACAAAGGAAAAACGCTGTTGTATAATAAAAGCGCAGGCAAATTGCCGTGTGCTTTTTTTCATGCCCGGATTTGCATAATATCAGGACGTTGAATGAGGTGATTTTATGACAGAAATCAAAAGGATTTTGGATTCGGAGGAAATCGACAGACATTTGACGCGTATTGCTGAGGAGATTGCACAGCATAATATTACTGCGCGCAAAATCGCACTTATAGGGATAATGCGGCGCGGGTTTCCTCTTGCCCAAAGACTGGCACGGAGACTTGAGGCGCTTGTCGGTGCCGAGCTTCTTATAGGAAGTCTGGATATTACGCTGTATGGGGCAGATCACAGCCTTATAGACAGATTTCCGATTCTTAACGGTACGGATATACCGTTTTCAATTCAGGGCTTGCCTGTAATTCTGGTTGATGACATATTGTATACGGGCAAAACGATTCACAAAGCAATGAATGCTTTGCTGGATATGGGAGAGCCGGACGATATTCAGCTTGCTGCGTTTATCGACAGAGGAAGAAGAAGCTTTCCTATATGTGCCGATTATACAGGCACAAAGGTAACAAGCTCCGGTCTTGAGCGCGTAGCACTCCATCTTACAGAGATTGACGGAACAGACGAAGTGATAATAGAAAAGAGGGGGTAATAAAGCAAATGAGAAATCTAATCGGACTTAAAGAAACTTCTGCCGTTGAAATTGACGAAATTCTGCAGGAGGCATTCAGATTAAAAAAAGAAGTGCTGCTTGGAGATAAGAAAGCGTCATATCTCAGCGGCAAGAGTATAATTACTTTGTTCTATGAAAACAGCACCAGAACAAGGCTGTCATTTGAACTTGCGTCAAAATATCTCGGCGCGACAGCTGCAAATATTACAGCATCCGGCAGCAGTGTTCAAAAGGGTGAATCACTGGCTGATACAATAAAGACAATAAATGCTATGGCGGCGGATGTTATTATTATGCGTCACCCGTCATCGGGCGCTCCGTATTTCGCACAGAAATATGCGGATGCGGCTATTGTCAATGCAGGTGACGGAATGAATGAACATCCGACACAGGCGCTTTTGGATATGATGACTATTCTTGAAACAAAAGGAAATATAAAGGGATTGCGCGTGGCGATTGTTGGGGATGTAAATCACAGCAGAGTGGCGCGCAGTAATATATACGGACTTAAAAAACTCGGCGCAGATGTCGTTATGGGCGGGCCGTCTACTCTTATGCCGGCGGACATGGAGGATTTCGGCGTTTCCGTTTATAACAGTGTGGACAAGGCTGTTGAGGGCGCTGATGTTATTATGGCGCTGCGTATTCAGCTTGAAAGACAAAAAAAGGGATTATTCCCTACAATAAGGGAATACCATAAATATTTCGGTATTGATACAAGGCGTCTCGGACTTGCTGCCCCTGACGCTATTGTAATGCATCCGGGTCCTGTAAACCGCGGTGTTGAGCTGTCGGCTGAGGTTGCGGACGGAAATCGTTCGGTAATATGCAATCAGGTTACTAACGGTGTTTGCATCAGAATGGCGGTATTAAAGCTGCTGACAGAGAAACGGGAGGTGCTTTAAAATGCTTTTGATAAAAAATGGATTGGTCGTTGATCCCAAAAACAATATAAACGAAGTTACGGATATTCTGGTTTCTGACGGCATAATTAAAGAAATCGCAAAAAATATAAGCTGTCCGGATGCAGATATAATAGATGCGGCCGGACTGACGGTTGCTCCGGGACTTGTGGATTTACATGTTCATTTCCGTGATCCCGGTCTTGAATATAAAGAGGATATTGAATCGGGTAGCCGTGCGGCGGCGCACGGAGGAGTAACAACGGTTGTTTGTATGCCGAATACTGTTCCGCCGGTTGATAACAAGGCTTTGGTAGAATATATAAAAAAGCGCGGCAATGATGTCGGACTTGTAAATGTATTGACTGCCGGATGTATCACAAAAGGACAGGAGGGAAAAGAGCTGTCTGAAATCGGTGAACTGAAGGCTGCCGGTGCGGTAGCGATAACAGATGACGGAAAGCCCGTAAAATCCTCCGGACTTATGCACAGAGCGCTTGAGTATGCCAATATGTTTGATATGCTTGTCATGTCGCACAGCGAGGATCTTGATTTGGTAGACGGCGGCAGTATGAACGAGGGGTATATGTCAGCCTATCTCGGCTTGAAGGGAATCCCAAAAACCGCAGAAAGCACCGCGGTAAGCCGTGATGTCCTGATTGCAGAGGAAACCGGAAGCAGATTGCATATCTGCCATGTAAGTACGAAAAATTCAATAGAGGCAATTCGAGCCGCAAAAAAACGCGGTGCAAGAATTACAGCAGAAACAGCTCCGCATTATTTTACATTGACAGACAGGGCGTGTGACGGATACAATACAAATGCAAAAATGAATCCGCCTCTGAGAGATGAAGAAGATGTTGAAGCGGTGATAGAGGCTCTGATTGACGGAACGATAGATTCTATAGCAACAGACCATGCTCCGCATCATATAGATGAAAAGGAAGTCGAGTTTGAAAAGGCAAGCAACGGTATAATAGGTCTTGAAACTTCTTTGGCTTTGGGTGTTACCTATCTTGTCAAAACGGGACGTCTGAGTATGACCGAGCTGATAAAAAAAATGAGTACTGTTCCGGCAGAAATAATCGGCTGCGGCAGAGGAAGTCTGGGCAAGGGATGCCCGGCAGATATAGTGATATTTGACCCCAACAAGGAATTTACACTTGACGCATCAAAGCTTGCGTCAAAAAGCAAAAATACACCATATGACGGATATAAGCTTTTCGGTGAGGTTGAGATGACAATAACCGGCGGTAAGGTTGTGTATTCGCATCAGTAAAACAGGAGGAATAACAGCTTGATAGATATACTGATAGAAAAAATAAAAGAGAAGAACAATCCGACGGTAGCAGGTCTTGACCCAAAACTTGACTATGTGCCGGAGGATATAAAAAAGGCTGCGTTTAAGGAATACGGTGAAACCTTTGCGGGCGCGGCAAATGCGATATATGAATTTAACAAAATTCTGATAGATGCTTTGTGTGATATTGTTCCTGCGGTAAAGCCGCAGTCGGCTTATTATGAAATGTATGGGGTTGAAGGTGTAAAATGCCTGAAGAAAACTATAGATTATGCAAAGAAAAACGGAATGTATGTTATTCTTGATGCAAAGCGCGGAGATATAGGCGCAACCTCCGAGGCGTATGCAAATGCATATATCGGTACAACACAGCTTAGAGGAAGCGAAGAAGCGGCGTTTGATGCAGACTGTCTTACCGTAAACCCTTATCTTGGCACAGACGGAATAAAGCCTTTTGCGGATTTATGCGAGAGCAACGGAAAAGGGATTTTTGTTCTGGTAAAAACATCAAACAAATCTTCAGGTGAGCTTCAGGATTTAAAATGCGGAAGCGTATATATATATGAGCATATGGCAGAGCTTGTAAAGATGTGGGGAAGCGGTTCTATAGGAACAAACGGCTACAGCAGCGTCGGGGCTGTTGTAGGTGCAACCTATCCGGAACAGGCTGAGGCTCTGCGCAGCCGTATGCCGCATACATATTTTCTAGTTCCGGGTTACGGCGCGCAAGGCGGCAAAGCGGAGGATGTTGCCAAAAGCTTTAACCGTGACGGACTTGGCGCGATTGTTAATGCATCGCGCTCAATAATGTGTGCTTATATGAAAAACGGAGGAACTCTCGGCGATGCGGCACGTGCCGAAGCAATACGTATGCGTGATGATATACTCAGGATTTTATAAACTTTAAGGAGGTATAAAAATGTTATGCAAATTGATTTATAAAAGATGTCTTACGGACAATATTATGGATTATACCGTAATGTGTCCGGAAATGGCTGAAAATGCAAAGCCGGGACAGTTTTTGCATATATTATGCGGCGGAGAGGCTTATCTCAGACGTCCGATAAGCATATGTGATGTCGTTGACAAACGCTGTATAAGATTTGTATTTCAGATTAAGGGTGAAGGAACTAAAGCCCTTACAAAATACGAAGAAGGCGACATGATAGATATTCTGGGGCCGCTCGGAAACGGATTTGATACTTCCGAAAATTATGACGGCGCAATTCTTCTTATCGGCGGCGGAATAGGAGTTTTTCCGCTTCTTGGACTTGCAAAAAGTCTGAACGGCAAGGCAACAGCATTGTTAGGGTTTCGCAGTAAGAATGACGCAGTAATGACAGATGAGTTTGCAAAGGTCTGTAAGGACGTGTTTCTGGCTACAGATGACGGAAGCTGCGGCTATCATGGATTGGTTACGGACATATTGAGCAAGATAATTGAATCCAATAAGGTATCGGCGATTTACAGCTGTGGCCCTGCCTTAATGATGAAGGCTGTATCTGCGGCTGCTTCAGCTGCCGGAATACCGGTACAGGTGTCACTGGAGGAAAGAATGGGTTGCGGCGTGGGTGCTTGTATGACATGTACTTGTACTGTTTCCGGAATGAAACGCCGCGTGTGCAAGGACGGTCCTGTTTTTGACGGAACGGAGGTAGAGTGGAATGGCTGAAATGAAGGTAAATATCGCAGGGGTTGAGTGGAAGAATCCTGTTACGACAGGCTCCGGAACATTCGGCTTCGGACGTGAGTACAGCGAATACTTTGATTTGTCGGAGCTTGGTGCGGTATGTCTTAAAGCGCTTTCAGCCAAACCGCGCTTGGGAAATCCCTCGCCGAGAATTGCAGAAACCACAAAGGGGGTTCTGAACAGTGTTGGATTGCAAAATCCGGGTGCGGAGGCATTTATAGAAAAAGAGCTTCCGCGGCTCAGAAAATACGACACAAAGCTGATAGCCAACCTTTGCGGAGCATCGGTTGAAGATTACACGGAAGTTGCACAAATTCTTGATGATAAGGTTGATATGTTTGAACTTAACATATCCTGCCCTAATGTAAAAGAAGGCGGAATGGCATTTGGAACAAATCCAAAAATGGTTGAGGAGATAACCCAAAAGGTTAAAGCTGTATCAAAGGTTCCTCTTATTGTAAAGCTTTCACCGAATGTAACCGATATAACAGAGATTGCACGTGCGGCTGAGGCAGGAGGCGCAGACGCGGTTTCGCTTATAAACACTCTGCTTGGTATGAAAATTGATATAAATACACGCAGACCGATACTGCATAATAACATGGGAGGTCTTTCCGGACCTGCGGTAAAGCCGGTTGCTGTGCGTATGGTGTATCAGGTGCGCAAGGCAATAAAGCTTCCTATTATCGGCATGGGCGGCATCACATCTGCCGAGGATGCAATAGAATTTATGCTTGCCGGTGCAAATGCGATAGCGGTGGGGACGGCAGGCTTGGTCGATCCGTATGCATGGGTTAAGGTTATAAAGGGAATAGAAAGCTATCTTAATAAAAATAATATAGCGGACGTCAATGATATTGTCGGTGCTGTTATACCAAATTAAAAGGAGGAATTATTTATGACAAGTAATGAAATTATTGAAATGCTGAAAGAGGCAGGCGTACTTTTGGAGGGACACTTTCTTTTGACCTCCGGTCGTCACAGTGACAAATACATGCAGTGTGCAAAGATTTTTCAGGATGCAAAATACAGTGTTCCGCTTTGTGCTGAACTTGTAAAACAATACAAGGATGATAATATAGAAGTTGTTATAGGACCGGCAATAGGTGCGATTCAGATGTCATACGAAGTCGGCAAGCAGCTTGGTGTACGCAACATATTTGCAGAGCGTGACGGCGGCGGTGTTATGACGCTGCGCCGCGGGTTTACAATAGAACCGGGACAAAGAGTTTTGATTGTTGAGGATGTTGTTACGACCGGCGGAAGCGTAAAAGAGGTAATGGAACTTGTTAAGGAATCCGGCGGCGTAATTGCCGGTATAGGCTCCATTGTCGATCGCACCGGCGGTAAAATTGATTTTGGTGTACCTTATAAGAGCGCGTTTTCTATGGATATAGTATCGTACGAAGCTGATGAATGCCCGATATGCAAAACAGGTGCTCCGCTTGTAAAGCCGGGAAGCCGCAAGGTGAAATAATATGTCAGATTATAATGACGGACACAGGGCAAGACTTGACAAAAAATCAAATATTGTCGGTTTTGAAAACCTTGAGGAACATGAACAGCTGGAAAAGTTTCTTTTTGCGGTTGAAAAACGGAGGGAAACAAATAAGCTTGCACAGAGACTTATAGTAAGATTCGGCGACCGGTATGGCGTGCTTTCTGAGT
>CAJLFL010000021.1 GCA_905205855.1 uncultured Eubacteriales bacterium
GAACCGTTATATTCTGCGGAACATAAAATGTAAAAGGCATATTGCTTCCTCCTTTCGCTGTTAAATCTGCGGACTTTCATTTATATAAAGTTCGTCGCCGCGTACGGATTGCTCTGAAAGAGGTATCATCACAATAGGCTGAATTGATGTTATTTTATCAAATATCGGCACATTTACCATGCTTTCAGGATAGTATCCGGGAAGCTCTGCCGTTATGTTGTAAATGCTGTACGGTCTTGTGTTTCCGCCCGGTGTCTGGGAATAAATCGCAGAAGGCGCAGGCAGTGCAAGCGGCGGCGTTCTGCCGCTTTTATCTGTTACAAGCCTTGCTTCTATTTCTTTATCACCGTCACTTTTAGATATTATAACGGTTGCTCCTTCAAGCGGCAAAGCCCCTTTTGCCAAGCAGACCTGAACGGTAAGTATCCCGGAGCCTGTAAGCCCGGCAGGTTCTGCTGCCGTATTGCTTGACGGAGCCGGATTTATATTTTGCATAAGCGCGTCATTAAAGCTGTCATATTGACTGTTCATAACAAATTACCTCCTGACAAAATATAATATGTATTTTTTTTGATATTGTGACGGTATTGACATTGTATAAAGATAAATTTAAAATAAACATATCAGCACATAAAGACGGACGGCTGCACAGCCGACCGCAGAGGCATTGCATATTGCAGCGGGCGCCCCATGCGGTCGCCCTTACTAACGTTTTTTAATTACAGGCTGTATGTATGCCTATAGGAGGTTTTTGATATGAACAAAGAATTTGACGCTGTCGGCTTAAAGACAGGCGGTTTGGATAATGGGTTTGTCAGCTGCGGTACATGCGGTTCTCTGCTGGCGCATATAAATTATGAGATGTGCAAAAATATTTATATGCAGTTCAAATGCCTCTGCGGAGCGGACAGCTATCTGATGCTCGGAAACAGAAAGCTTATAAAGCAAAATAATTTTACAAGCGCAAATACTCTTGACAATGCTGTTATGTGCATAAAATGCGGCAGCAGACTTTTCAGCATATGCGGCAATGCGGACGTTTACTCCTTTGCTGTTGAGTGCAAATGCGGAGCAAAATATAACAATGCGTATGAAATAAAGAGAAATTTTTCAGACGAACGCGGTTTACATAATATAAAAACAGGTCTGGAATAATAAAGTGTATTCCACAAATAACACGGTTTTTATTTTATGTCGAAACTTGCGTCTAAATCCCCCTTGAAATTTTGTAAAAAATATGTAAAAATATGTATATATTCTAAATAAAGGAAGGTATTAAAATTTGGAGGGAGAATTTAGCTTTACAGACATAATGGGGGATAAGAACAAGGTTAGGTTTAAAGTTGTGCAAAATGAAGCGGACTACAGAAAGTACGGAATATACGCAGAACAGCTTGATGACAGCGACAGGCTTATAGATTCCGCAGCTGCAGAAGAAAGGTTTATAACAAAAACAGAAGCTGAAATGACAATCGGAATGCTGTGCGAATATCAGGTTATGCCATGCACTTTGTGTGACATTATATGATAATACTTGTTTAAACAGTCCCGGATACTGCGGCAATACCGCGGTATCTTTTTGTTTTTCCGGCATATAATTTACTAAAACAGACTGACGAGAGGACTGTGTATATGATGACATATTTATTCAGCGATTTGCGAACCAAAGAGGTTATTCATGTAGGCGACGGAGAGCGGCTTGGATTTGTTTCGGATGTTGAGATTGACACCGTGACCGGCAGAATTGTATCAATTAGTGTTCCGGGTGCATATAAAGCACTTGGATTATTGGGCAGAGAGCCTGACAGAAGAATTCCGTGGGAAAATATAAAGAAAATAGGAGATGACCTTGTAATAGTCGAAAATATACGTCATAAAGAGGGGTGAGTTTCACCCCTCTTTATCGGTTATTCACAAAACATTTGTGATGCATCGCTCGGCATACGCCAGTCGCCGCGCGGAGAAAGAGCAACGCTGCCGACTTTTGGACCGTCCGGCAAACACGAGCGTTTAAACTGACTGTTTGTAAATCTGCGTACAAAGATATTCAGCCACTTTGCTATTGTATCTCTATCATATATGCCGTCAAAAGCACATTGCGCGGCTCTTTGTATCTTCCCTTTTGAATATCCCCACCGAACCATGTAATACAGAAAGAAATCATGCAGCTCATACGGGCCGACAATCTCCTCTGTCTGCTGCGCTATGGTTCCGTCCTCCTCCGGCGGAAGAAGTTCCGGGCTGACCGGTGTATCCAGAACATCATACAGGGTTTCTTTAAGTTCGGCATCGCTGCTGTCAGCCACATATTTAACAAGATATCTTACAAGAGTTTTGGGAATCGACGCATTTACGCCGTACATCGACATATGATCTCCGTTGTAGGTTGCAAACCCAAGCGCCAGCTCGGATAAATCACCCGTGCCTATTACTATTCCGCCCGTCTTGTTGGCAATATCCATCAAAACCTGCGTGCGTTCACGTGCCTGTGCGTTTTCGTATGTGACATCATGCACATTTATATCCGCACCTATGTCGGACAAGTGTCCCGTTACCGCGGATTTTATATCCACCTCAATAAAGTTTGCTCCGAGAGCCTTTATCATTCTTTTGGCGTTGTTATAGGTTCTTCCCGTTGTACCAAAGCATGGCATTGTTACAGCGTTTATTCCGCTTACCGGAAGCTTCAGCGATTTAAAAGCGCGTACCGTAACCAAAAGAGCAAGCGTGCTGTCCAGACCACCGGAAATTCCGACGGTAACGGTTTTCAGCCCTATATGCTCCAGTCTCTTTTTTAAGCCGTGATACTGTATTGCAAAGATTTCTTCACAGCGCTGTGAAAGAATTTTTTCCTCCGACGGCACAAACGGATGACGGTTGAAATCGCGTTCAAGCCGCGCTTCTTCCATTCCGATGCTGAAGCCGATATATTCATAGCCGCTGTCGTTTTCCGTTTTAAAGGTATTTGTACGTCTGCGCTCGCGCTGCATACGCTCCAAATCCAGATCCGTATATATTATTTTTTCATCAAACGGTCTTGATTCGGCAAGAATAACACCGTTTTCATATATCATATTATGACCGCTGAAAACAACATCCGTAGTCGATTCTCCGCTGCCGGCGTCTGCATAGATGTATCCGCAGATGCAGCGCGCAGACTGAACCTCCAAAAGCGACTGTCTGTATGCTCTTTTGCCGATAATCTCATTGCTTGCAGACGGGTTCACTATCAGTGTTGCGCCGTTTAAAGCATGATGTGTTCCCGGAGAATCCGGAGTCCATAAATCCTCGCATATTTCCGCTCCGATACAAAGGCACTGCATATCGTCTGCCTTAAACAAAAGCTTTGAACCTACAGGTATTTGCTCTCCGTTTATATCGACCGTTGTATTCTCCTGCGGGACAGAAAAATGCCGCTGCTCGTAAAACTCACTGTAATTTGGCAGATTTGATTTAGCCGCAAATCCCAAAAGTCTTCCGTCTTTTACAAACGCCGCCGTATTATAAAGCTTATCTCCCGCTGCCAGAGGCATTCCGACAACTGCAAGAATATTATCATCGGCTGTTTGCCTTGCAAGCTCCAAAACTCCGTTTTTTGCCTGCTCAATCAGCGCAGTCTGAAAAAACAAATCGCCGCAGGTGTATGCGGTAAGACCAAGCTCCGGCAAAACTATTACCTTTGCTCCGTTCTTTGCTGCCTCCTTGATTGCTTTTATGCTTTCCTCGGTGTTAAACTTAACATCGGCAACGCGCAGCATAGGCGACGCCGCGGCAACCTTGATAAATCCCTGCTTCATACTTCTTCCCCCTATTAGCTTTCGTCAATTTCTGTTTTTTTCTTTAAAAGCCGTATTAAAGCATAGGCAAGCGGAGTCCCTCCGAGAGCCTCTATGCCCAGCTTTCCGAAATACTGAATAACTATCATGGAAACCAAGTCGCGTACCGGACAGGTTCCGGCAAAGGCTATAAGTACAAATATTGTCGTATCGGCAATATAACCTATGACTGAGCTTCCTATTGTACGCACCCACAAGAGCTTTTCTCCGGTCAGCTCTTTTATCTTAACCATAAACCATGCATTTGATAACTCTCCGCACAAAAATGCAATAAGTGATGCAATAATTATACGCGGAACGTAGGTAAACACGGTTGCAAAGGCACGGTTTGTTTCCTCCATATAGTCCGGCGCAGGCAGTATTACGCCAAGCGCTGTAAAGATAACCATTATTACGTTGCAGGCAAAGGTGATAAGTATTATTTTTCTGGTCGTCTTAAATCCCCATATTTCCGTCAGAGTATCACCCAGCATATACGCAAACGGAAAAGTAATTGTTCCTGCGTCAAACAGAGTTATCCCCATAACGTTTATCAGCTTCACCGCCATAATGTTTGATGTCAGATATATCGCCGTCATTATGCAGGCAATATACGTCAGATAGATTGAGTGTGTTTCCCGATTTTTTATGGGGTTTTTCGGCACCCGGTTGTTCATTTCATTCATCCTTTCGGTTTTTAAAATATTTATTTAATTTAATTTTTTTCCTGTCAGACAGCCATTCTCAAAACCGTCAAGCATTACGCTTACGTTTTCTCCCGGTTCGGCGCTGCCGTCCCGTATCATAACGTCCATATAATTTGCCGTTGTTCCGTGAATACCGTCCTTTTTCTTCTGCTCGGCAAGCACAGATACGGTTTTACCGATATACTGTCCGCAAAACTCCTTCTTCATCTGATCCGCAAGGGCAAGCATAATACGCACTCTTTCATGCTTGATGTCCTCCGGTATCTGATTTTTGAATTTAGCCGCTGCTGTTCCCTCTCTGACCGAATACGGGAAAATATGCATCTGAGAAAAACCGATCTCTCGGCAGAAGTTATAGGATTCCTCAAATTCCGACTCTGTTTCACCCGGAAACCCGACCATAAGGTCTGTTGTTATTGCCGTATCGGCAAGGCTCTCTCTCAGCAGTTCTGCCGCGCGGCGGTATTCCTCCGGTGTGTAGTGACGGTTCATCCGCTTTAAGGTTTCGCCGCAGCCGCTTTGGAGCGACATATGAAACTGCGGACACAGCTTTGGCAGCTTTTTTATTCGTTCGGCAAACTCCGGTGTAACGGCAACAGGCTCCAGCGAGCCAAGCCGTATACGGCGGATTCCGTCTATATCGTGGATTTTTTCTATCACATCGGCAAGAGAACTGCCGTCATTTAAATCCGAACCGTAGGAGTCTATATGGATTCCGGTCAGCACAAGCTCTCCGTATCCGTTTCTACCGAGCGCCTCCGCCTCTTTGATGATATTATCCATTGCCCGTGAGCGCACAGGCCCTCTGGCATACGGAATTATACAATATGTGCAGAAGTTGTTGCAGCCGTCCTCAATTTTAAGATTGGCGCGCACGCGGCTCTGCGACCGTACCGTCCCAAGCTCCTCAAATTCATGCACTTTAAGAATGTTGTCCACGGCGTCGGCTTTTTTGCCTTTTGCCGCAGATTCGGCAAGTTCTACTATTTTGCTGCGGTGATTGTTGCCGACAAGGATATCTGCGCCTGTTTCGCGTTTTATTTTTTCTGCTTCGGTCTGGACAAGACAGCCTGTCACCGCAATGATTGCCGCAGGATTTTCACGCCTGGCGCGCCGGATATGCTGACGGCTTTTTTGTGCGCCGACAGCGGTAACTGTGCAGGTATTTATGACATATATATCCGCAGGAACCGAGCCATAAACTCTTTCGTAACCGGAATTTTTAAATAATTCCGCCATAGCGTCGCTTTCGTACAGATTTGTTTTGCATCCCAACGTAATAAATTTTACTGTTATTTTCGACACATCCTTACAGAATTCCTTGATTTTACTGCGATTTTACCGTATTTTTACGGGTTTTGTATTTATGTATAAATATTGCATAAATAAAAAAGTATAAAATTATGGAATAATTATATAATTTCTTATTGACTAATGCAAGAAAAAAATATATAATTTTAATGGCAGAAATGCATTATTTTTTTAGGAGGTTGAATGAAATGAAGGTTTTTACTGTTATTTTAAGCTCAATCAATGATGTTAAAAATTTTGTAAACATTGTTACAAAGTATGACTTTGAGATTGATCTGACATCAGGCAGATATGTTGTGGACGCAAAATCTATCATGGGGATCTTCAGTCTTGACCTGAGCAAGCCTATCAAGGTTGAGGCTCACAGCGAGGACTGCAGCAAGCTTTTGGAAGAACTTGCTCCCTATATCAACGACTGATTATTATACATACAGTACCGACAGGAGGATTCTATGCTGAACCCATTTATGCTTATCGCTCTTGAGGAGGCGCACGCGGCAGAGGCTGCGGATGAGATTCCCGTAGGTGCGGTAATTGTCAGAAACGGTACTGTGATCGCACGCGGACATAACCTGTGCGAAACTGAAAAAAACGTCCTGCTGCACGCGGAAATATCCGTAATTGCGGCAGCGTGTGAAAAGCTTGAAACACAGCGGCTTGACGATTGTGACATATATGTCACTTTAGAACCGTGCGCAATGTGCTGCGGCGCTATTGCAAAGGCAAGGCTCAGGCGGCTGTATTTCGGTGCGTATGATACAAAGGGCGGTTTTGCCGTATCAAACAGCGCCTTGCTTTCACATCCGGGGCTGATGCACAAAACCGAATGTTATTGCGGCATTATGGAGGAGGAATGCAGCGCTTTGCTGAATTCCTTTTTCAGTCGTCTGCGCAGCGATAAGACTTACTAACGCAAAAATAAATATTTATACATGGAGGTAATACCAATGTCAAAAAAGTATGTTTACCTTTTTAGTGAAGGTGACGCATCAATGAGAGAGCTTCTCGGCGGAAAAGGCGCAAACCTTGCCGAGATGACAAAAATGGGACTTCCCGTTCCGCAGGGATTCACCGTTTCAACAGAGGCCTGCACTCAGTATTATGAGGACGGCAGAAAGATTAACGATGATATTCAGGCAGAAATTATGGAGTATATCACAAAGATGGAAGAAATCTGCGGCAAGAAATTCGGAGATATGGAAAATCCGCTTCTTGTTTCTGTCCGCAGCGGTGCAAGAGCATCTATGCCGGGTATGATGGATACCATCCTCAATCTCGGTCTTAACGAAGATGTTGTAAACGCTATCGCAAAGAAGTCCGGCAATCCCCGTTGGGCATGGGACTGCTACAGAAGATTCATCCAGATGTATTCCGACGTTGTTATGGAGGTCGGCAAGAAATACTTTGAACAGCTTATTGATGAGATGAAGGCTGACAGAGGTGTTACACAGGATGTTGAACTGACTGCCGATGATCTTAAAGAACTTGCAGGACAGTTTAAGGCTGAATATAAAGAAAAAATCGGTGAGGACTTCCCGACCGATCCTAAGGAACAGCTGATGGGCGCTATCAAAGCCGTATTCCGTTCATGGGATAACCCCAGAGCTAACGTATACCGCCGCGATAACGATATTCCTTACTCATGGGGTACTGCTGTCAACGTACAGATGATGGCTTTCGGTAACATGGGTGATGACTGCGGTACAGGTGTTGCATTTACAAGAGATCCTGCTACAGGTGAGAAGAAGCTCATGGGTGAGTTCCTGACAAACGCACAGGGCGAGGACGTTGTTGCCGGCGTTCGTACACCTATGCCTATCGCACAGATGGCAGAGAAATTCCCGGCTGCATTCAAGCAGTTTGAGCAGGTTTGCAAAACTCTGGAGGATCACTACAGAGATATGCAGGACATGGAGTTCACCGTTGAGAACGAAAAGCTGTATATGCTTCAGACCAGAAACGGTAAGAGAACAGCACAGGCTGCTCTTAAAATTGCATGTGACCTGGTTGACGAGGGCATGATTGACGAAAAGAAAGCAGTTGCTATGATAGATCCGAGAAACCTTGATACTCTGCTGCATCCGCAATTTGACGCAAAGGCTTTGAAGGCTGCAACTCCTATCGCTAAGGCCTTGGGTGCATCCCCCGGCGCTGCTTGCGGTCAGATAGTATTTACTGCAGAGGACGCAAAAGAGTGGAACGATGCAGGCAAAAAGGTTGTTCTTGTAAGACTTGAAACCTCTCCTGAGGATATTGAGGGCATGAAGGCTTCTCAGGGTATACTGACCGTTCGCGGCGGTATGACCTCTCACGCTGCTGTTGTTGCACGCGGTATGGGTACCTGCTGCGTATCCGGCTGCGGTGATATAGCAATGGACGAAGAAAACAAAAAGTTCACTCTTGCAGGCAAAACCTATGTAGAGGGTGACGAGATTTCTCTTGACGGTTCAACCGGTAATATCTATGATGGTATTATCCCGACTGTTGACGCTCAGATCGGCGGCGACTTCGGCAGAATCATGGGCTGGGCTGACAAGTACAGAAAGCTGAAGGTTAGAACCAACGCTGATACTCCTGCCGATGCAAAGAAGGCAAGAGAGCTTGGCGCTGAGGGTATCGGTCTTTGCCGTACCGAGCATATGTTCTTTGAGGGCAACAGAATTGACGCGTTCCGTGAAATGATTTGTTCCGATACCGTTGAAGAAAGAGAAGCTGCTCTTGATAAGATTCTGCCGATGCAGCAGGGCGATTTTGAGAAGCTTTATGAGGCTCTTGAGGGTAACCCTGTTACCATCAGATTCCTTGATCCGCCTTTGCATGAGTTTGTTCCGACAGACGAGGGCGATATTGAGGCTCTTGCTGCAACAAAGGGCAAGACCGTTGAAGAAATCAAGAATATCATCGATTCTCTGCACGAGTTTAACCCGATGATGGGACACCGTGGCTGCCGTCTTGCAGTAACATATCCCGAAATCGCAAAAATGCAGACAAAGGCTGTTATCCGTGCAGCTATCAATGTTAAGAAGGCTCATCCGGATTGGGATCTTGTACCAGAGATTATGATTCCGTTGATCGGTGATGTAAAAGAGCTGAAATATGTTAAGAAGTTTGTAGTAGAGACAGCAGATGCTGAGATCGCAGCAGCAGGCGCAGATCTTAAGTACGAAGTTGGTACTATGATCGAGATCCCAAGAGCTGCTCTTACAGCTGATGAGATCGCTAAGGAAGCTGACTTCTTCTGCTTCGGTACGAATGACCTTACACAGATGACCTTTGGTTTCTCTCGTGATGACGCAGGCAAGTTCCTTGACGCATACTATGACGCAAAGATATTTGAGAACGATCCATTTGCTAAGCTTGACCAGACAGGTGTCGGCAAGCTGATGGAAACAGCTATCAAGCTTGGAAAGAGCGTTCGCCCCGACATTCACTGCGGTATTTGCGGTGAGCACGGCGGTGATCCGACAAGTGTTGAGTTTTGCCACAAGATTGGTCTTGATTATGTATCCTGCTCACCTTATCGTGTTCCGATTGCAAGACTTGCAGCGGCACAGGCTGCTATTAACGACTAATTTAAGCGTTTTATGTTGTTTGGAGTAAAGCCAAATAACATTAAAAAAGCAAAATAAAATAACAAGTGACCTTGAAGGGCGAACGCCCTTTGAGGTCATTTTTTTAGCCGAAAAACCTTGTAAAATCAAAGGAATTTGACAATAAAACAAAATTTTATTGACATGAAAAAGCAATGCCAGTGATAATGAAATTTGCATCATAGGTGATAAAAGGTGTTGCTAAGTAACATAGTATTTTTTGAAAACTATGTTTTTGGGGAAATTGAAATAGGCGAAAAATGCGATAAACACTGGGTTTTTGCGTATTGTCATTCTTAAAATCCCCAAATTTTACGTTTTTGGGAGGTGAAATTCGTTTTTGGGAAAGTTTTTGGGAAGATTTTTTTGTTGTCAAATTCGGAAAGGATAACTATATGATTAAGAAAAATTACAAGGGCAGATGTATTAAAAAATCTGTAGAAAAGTCTAAAGAGGTTTGTAAGATTTATAATGATATTCAGCTTGCCTATCTGGATATTTTACATAGCAAAGATGATGTAATAGATATTCAATGCAATGTTTCGCTGGTCGGAGATGAAACAGAAGAATATTGCACAGATTTTTTATGCAGAAAATTGAACGGAAATTTAATGGTACGGGAATGTGTGTTCCGTAAGTTACTGACAAAACCAATGACAATAAAACTGTTAGATATGTCAAGGGCTTATTGGTTATGTCATAGAGTTGAGGATTGGGGGTTAGTTATTGATGAAGAAAAATAGTCTGCTAGAAAAATCAGATTCCATTATTCGCATTTTAGATATTAAAGAATCTAAAGTTTTAATTATTGACTGTACCAAACTGACCGTACCAAAATGGATAGATATATCCGGATTAATAGAATATTCAGACTGTACGGAAGGTGAACTTTTAAAAATAACCGGCAGAAGTTTACAGCAAGTTGAAAGCTTAGACACTAAAAGTAAAAGTTATGCATATTCAGATATACCATGATAGCAGGAGTTTTACCTTTTATATCCGATGAAAAGGAATGTTGTTATGCCATTTCAAGAATGGCAGAGCGACATAATATCAGTAAACAGACAGTAAAAAATACGCTTTGTTTATTATCTTGTTTATCAAAATATATCAGCATATATCAGCGCTTGCACCAAAAAAATATTGCTACCCGGAATCAAAGCAGGCGGTGATCTGCTTGAAAACACCGATATGATGCGTGGCGAGGAAACAGAGCTTATAGGATTAAGCGAAAAACTGCAAAGCGGATGTATATATGTGCTGCCCGGTTCACACTCAAAGTTGATTAAAACCGATGAGCAAGGCATGATTTCAAGCTTTGTCACAACCCTGACCGGCGAAATGATTTTTGCTTTATCGCAAAGCACTATATTAAAAGATGCTGTTGACTTTTCTCAGACAGAAACGGACTTTGGATATCTTGATTCCGGATACAAATACTGCTGCCGAAAAGGCATAAATGAGGCGCTTTTTAAGACACGTGTTCTGAAGAATATCTTTAAGGTATCACCGTGTGAGCTTTACAGCTTTTATCTCGGAGTTGTTTTGTGCACTGAAATAAACGAGCTGATTAAAGCGGAGGAAAATAAAATAATTATCGGCGGAAAGGAACAAATTAAAAAGGCAATGATTGATTTGCTTTCTGCACATTGCCAAAAGGAAATAGTATCCGTACCTGCTGAAGATGCCGCCAACGCTCCGTCACGCGGAATGATACGGATATATGAATACAACAAAAATAAATAAGTTTTAAACTGACATTTTTACAGCTTATCTGCTATAGTCGGAATACTTTTTTTAATCACAAGATATGAGATAAGGTTAATCAGCACGGTTAAACCCCAGAAATATGCCTGCATTGCCGGCGGCAGGTTTTCTCCGTATATAAGTGCAGTTCTAAAGCCCTCCACTATGATTGCGGCAGGGTTTAAAAAGCATATTTGTTTCAGAATCGGACTGAGTAAGTCTACATTCCAAAAAACAGGCGTAACCCAGAATCCAAGCTGAACAATCACTACTGTGCCGTAAACAAGATCCTTTATATATACGCACAAAACAGCGGTTATTCTGCTCAATCCGTGTATAAAGACAAAACTGCCCAGTGTCCAGTATATCAGCCAAAGCTGTCCGCAGGACGGCTTGATTCCGCCTATGGTAATGACAAAATACGCGATAACAAAAATCGGAATATTAACCAAGGCTGATGAAACAACTCTGATAAGCGGCAAAAAATCTGATTTAAACCGGGTTTTGCGTACCAGAAACCTGTAATCGTTAAAGCAGGATGCAGCTGAGCAGATGCTGTCAGACAGAAAGAACCACGGAATAATTCCGGAAATAAGCCAAAGAACATAAGGGACGCCGTTTATCGGCGTCCCTTTTAGTGCGGTTGTATATACAAACCAATAGACACAAACGGTGACAATCGGACCTGCACACGCCCAAAGACTGCCCAAAAACGAACCGGCAAACTTAGCCTTGCAGTCATTTGCGGCAAGCCGCAGAATTAACAATGGATTCATTTTACTTCTCCTTTGTCTTGATTGAACCGTCACTGTAAATGTCAAGCGTAATAATACTTATATCCTTACCGCTGCCCGTCTGAATTGTAACCTCATAGTATTTGCGGCCGTCAGAATCATAATTCGGCGACAAATCATCACCGATATCGCCCTCGATATGATAATACTGCTGCAGATATGACATTGCTTTGTCTGAGGTAAAGTCTTCATCATTTCGATTGCTGCTGCCGGAGTTATCATTGACCTTGCTTTCATTTTTTTCAGGACTGTTGTTTATTTTCTTTCTCAGCATATCAGCCTTATTCTTTTGGCTGCTGTCAAGTGAATCATAATCAATCAAGTCCAGCTTTTTTTCTGCAAGGTCAATGTGACCGTTGCCGATAAGCTTTTCGACTTCATTCAAAGCACTTTCTGCTGTATTTTCAGCCTTAGAGTTCTCGTTTGCCTCTGCCTCGTCAGCGGCATCTTTTGCTGCCGCGTCAGAGCCGTAGACTTTAAGGCGCAGAGTATTTACATCTTCCGCTATCGGATAGAACTTATAGTCTGACGGAATTTTGCTCAAAAACTCTTTGGCAGAGTCTGTATTGCCGAGATCTGCTGCTTCTTTGGCATTCAGGTATCCTGATACAATGTCGGCAGCCTTCTGTGCCTGTTCGTCACCTTGTGCGGCGGCTTTCTTAAAGTCCTCAAGCGCATCCTTGTATTTGCCATTTTCAACAGCTGTATAACCCTCGTTAAAATAGTCGGTGTCATCTTTCTTGCCGCAGCCGGCAAGAAGTGTCATTGCTAATGTCATGCAGAGAATAACATACAAAGCTTTTTTCATTTATGCCTCTCCTTTCGATTATTCCTCCGCGTTTTCGGTAGTTTGTACGTCAGATTCCTCTTGTGTGTCGGTGTTTTCTGCAGTTTCAGAGTCGTCTTCTGAGTCTTTAAACACCTTTGCAATGGAAATAATGCTTACACCATCGGCAAATCTCATCAGTCGTACGCCCTTTGTCACACGTCCGTAGGTGCTTATGTCTTCTGAGTCCATACGGATAATAATTCCCTCTGAGGTAATAAGCATAATATCATCATTAGGCGTTACGATTTCCATTCCGGCAAGAGCACCCGTTGCATCGCTTATCTTATATGTGGTGGTACCTTTACCGCCGCGGCTCTGGCATTTGTACTCCGAAAGCTCTGTTTTCTTACCGAAGCCGTATTCGCTGACAACAAGCATCTTTCCGTTTTCACACTCGGTATCCATGCCGATTACATAGTCGCCGTCATCTAAGGTCATAGCGCGTACTCCGCGCGAAACGCGTCCCATGTCGCGGACGTCTTTTTCATTAAACCTTATCATTTTGCCCATGTGGCTTGCCACAAAGATGTCGCTTGTGCCCTCGGTAAGTTTAACACGGATAAGTTCGTCGCCCTCATCAAGACGAATTGCAATTTTTCCGGCTTTCGGCGCGTTCTGATATTCCATAAGGTCGGTCTTTTTGATTACACCTGCCTTTGTGCACATAAGCAGGTATTTGCCTTCCTCATACTCGCGCAGAGGAATAACCGCCGAGATTGACTCGCCCGGCTCCAGTGCAAGCAGGTTGACGACCGGAGTACCTTTGGCGGTTCTGCCCGCCTCCGGAATCTCATAGGCCTTAAGACGATACATTCTTCCCGTGTTGGTAAAGAACATAATATGCGCGTGGGTAGAGGACACAAACATATTGGATACAAAGTCCTCCTCTTTGGTCTGCATACCAATTATTCCCTTGCCGCCGCGTTTCTGACTCTTATAGACATCTGCGGCAAGACGCTTAATATAGCCGTGATGAGTAAGAGTGATAATATTATCCTCCTCCTCGATCAAATCCTCTATATCTATATCATCCGCTGCCGGAGCAATGGAGGTTCTGCGCGGATCGCCGAATTTATCCTTTATCTGAGTTATTTCCTCCTTGATAATATCAAGAACCATCTGCTCACTGCCCAAAACTTCGGTCAAATGCTCAATTAACGCCTTTATATCCGCGTATTCGTTTTCAACCTTTTCGCGTTCCAAACCGGATAAACGCGCAAGACGCATATCGAGTATTGCCTGTGCCTGCAAATCACTAAAGCCAAAGCGTGCAATAAGCTTTTCCTTTGCGTCGTTATAGCTGCTGCGGATAATGCTGATGACCTCGTCTATGTTATCAAGGGCTATTGTCAGACCTTCAAGAATATGCGCTCTTGCTTCGGCCTTTGCCTTGTCATAACGTGTTCTGCGTACAATAACCTCTTTCTGGAAGTCAACATAGTTTACCAAAACTTCTTTGAGGTTAAGCACTCTCGGATCGGTCTGATTTACCAACGCAAGCATAATAACGCTGAAGGTATCCTCCAGCTGTGTATATTTATACAGCTGATTTAAAATAATTGTACCGTTTACATCGCGTTTAAGTTCAATTACTATTCGCATACCGTCACGGTCAGACTCATCGCGGAGATCGGAAATTCCCTCAACGCGTTTGTCATGCACAAGCTCTGCAATCTTTTCGATAAGCCGCGCTTTATTTACGCCGTACGGAATTTCCGTCACAATTATACGCTGACGGTTGTCCTTCCAGTCCTCAATCTCGGCACGCGCGCGTACGCGCAGCTTGCCTCTGCCGGTGTGATATGCGGCACGGATTCCGCTTACGCCCATTATCTGTGCACCGGTCGGAAAATCAGGGCCGGGGATGTATTCCATAAGCTCGTCTATTGTGATGTCCGGATTGTCAATAAGTGCAACAATTCCGTCTATAACTTCACCTAAATTGTGCGGCGGAATATTGGTTGCCATGCCGACAGCTATACCGTTTGAGCCGTTTACCAAAAGATGCGGAAAGCGTGATGGCAGCACGACCGGTTCTTTGCGGCTTTCGTCAAAGTTAGGCATAAACTCAACGGTATCCTTTTCTATATCGGTCAGCATGTTAAGCGACAGCTTTGACATTCTTGCCTCGGTATAACGATAGGCAGCCGCACTGTCGCCGTCAATCGAACCGAAGTTTCCGTGACCGTCAACCATAGGATATCTGAGTGAAAAGTCCTGTGCCATACGTACCATTGCGTCATAAACGGATGCGTCACCGTGCGGATGGTATCGTCCGAGAACGTTTCCGACGGTGGTTGCACACTTTCTGTATGCCTTATCCGGAGTTATTCCGTCCTCATACATAGCGTATAAAATTCGGCGGTGAACCGGCTTCAGACCGTCACGAACATCAGGCAAAGCACGTCCGACTATTACCGACATGGCATAGTCGATATATGATTTTTTCATCTCGCTGTTGATTTCAACGGGAATGACCTTTAATTTTGAGGTATCAAATAATTCTTCAGCCATTTTGATCTCCTTATCTGTATGTAAATTATATACCTTTATATATTCGACATTTAAATCCCAAATCCTTTTTTAATTCAAAAAAACCTTATATATTTTGTTTTATGCTTCCTTTTTTATTATAATAATAAAATAATTTAAAGGGGGATGTGACAGAAATGCAGGAAAAAGTA